>JACQRW010000011.1 GCA_016206285.1 Candidatus Sungiibacteriota bacterium | reverse complement strand
GAGCTTTGATTCGAAAGAGGAAAGGGATGTATTGTCTATGGTGGTGGTTTCAATGATCTTGGTGATCTGAGTTATTGGTTGCAGGATGCGTTCGGTGATGCGGGTGATGATGGTTGGGGAGGGGGTGGATGCCCCGACGCCCTGCGGGGTCGGGGTACCGGGTGCGGGTGGAGTCGGGACAGCGGGAGAGCCGGTAATGGCAGGGGTCGCCTGCGCTGGAGCTTCGGACGTACCGAGGGAGGGGGTGGATGGCTTGGGTGCGGGTTTGGGGGAAGGCGAAGGTATGATCTTGAGAAAGAAGTTGGCTATGGTGTCATTGGAGAAGAATGAGGTGAAGGAGGAGAGGAGAGAGGCTTGGGATGGAGCTTTGGGTGCGGGAGTGGCCGGAGATGTGGAAGCATGCAGGTGCATCTGCATGACCTTGGGGGCCGGAACGATCTTGAGAAAGAAATTTGCTATGGTGTCATTGGAGAAGTAGTCCGGAAGAGGTGCGGCATAGGTGGAAACAGGGACAAAGCAAAAAGCAGTTAGCATCAATGCTAAATAGAATAAAAGCACGTTGGCTTTGTGCTGTGGCATGGACAAATTATATCACGCCACAGAGAGTGGAAGAAGAGCGGGTTATCCACAGGAGCGGGTTGGGGGGATGAAAAATCCATCCTTGGCAGAGGGATGGTTTTTTTTTGGGGGGGTATTTCAAACTTTTACAACCCCAGCACGCTGACAATCTGCTTGATAAATGACACCACCACGGCTGCGGGCAGCAGACTGTACGAGGGTACGCCATCGTCGTCGTTGATGACCCACGGCTCTTCGATCACATCCACTTTCTTGTCTGCGTCATTCCACTCATAGCGGTAGCCCGGAGTCATTTCGTACTCGTCAATCGCATCTGTTGCTTCGGTTACGGGCACGCAGTTTCGCAGCAGCACTTTTGGCGCACCCTGCAGATCAAGCAGTATGCGCATGATCTTGTCATCCGCCTCGATGCGGTCGCGGATCGCTTCAATGCCAAGCTCGTCCCCTTCTTTTGAAACCATGCGTGCAGTTCCGAAACCGGCGCAGGTGGGGGTATCACAAATCAAAAAAGCTTCTTTTTTATCTTGGTCATAGCCGATTTCTTTGGTGCGGAGCAGGCGGATATTGCGGGGCGTATTGCATATCGGGCATATCACGCGCGTCTTAATGCGCTCGTCGATCACCGTGTTTGGCACATCAATGAACGCAAAAAAATCCGGATCGTCGCGGTAGCCCATGATAGACCGGAAATACAGCGCCGCGGAGATCTGGCTCATCTCGCGCGGAAATCCATCAACAAAAACCGCCTTTCTGCCGAGTCGGCTGATCTCCCGCTCCACCAGCGCCAAGATAACTTCGGTCGGCAAAAGCGTTTTAGTATCGCGCCCTTCAATAATATCAAAAATCTGATCAACGGGTATAAACCCGCGGTACCGTGCGGTCAAAAATACTATCAAATCTTTTTTCTTCTGCTCGTCGCCCAGATCGCCGTGCACGCTTCGCACGATGTCCCCCACCGAAATATGCGCGACATGCTCTTTGCCGACAGCCTCCATAAAAAGTTTGGAGTAGGTGCCCTTGCCTGAATTTTTCTTGCCAAGCAAAAATCCCACGAACGTGCCGGTGCGCAAGTACTCGCGCAGCTTCTCGATCTCGGGTCCGGCTTTGTGATCAAAATATTTCCGCCGCTCGACCGGATCTTCAAGAGAAAATTTCAACGTGTCTCCTGCAATTTTTGTTTTGAAAACAGGAAAAGACAATCCCTTTTTATTGGTATCATTCATATACACCCGAATGTACCAGATGCCGGAAAAATATGCAAGACCCCTCGTGAATTTTATAATCCAGTATTTCAGACGATCGTCTCAGTTACTGGATTATAGAAGCGGATTATTTTAGCACTCTTTCAAATTTACTTCCATCGCTTGTAAATTCCACATCGCGGTTCTGGTCGGTGCGGAAGGTTTTGATGTTGAATTTTGCGAGCGTGTCGAGGGTTTGTTGAGTCGGGTGGCCGTAGCGGTTTTTGCGGCCCGCGGAAATCACCGCGTACTCGGGCGCGACTGCGGCGACAAAATCCGGCACAGTGGATGTCTTTGATCCGTGATGCCCCACTTTCAGAATATCCGACTTGAGGTCAACGCCGGAAAGCAGCAAGCGGTACTCAAGATATTTTTCCGCATCTCCGGTCAGCAGCGCGGACGAAGACGCATAGATTAACTTTGATACCACCATGGCATCGTGCACGTTGCTTGGCGACTTCCCGATAAAAGATTCAAAGGGGGTAAGAATATCAAGCTCTGTTTTCGGCGAGAGATGAATTTTTTGTCCCGCGCGCGCGACCGCTATCGGAATATGTTTTTGTTCAAGCAGCGCGTGCCACTCGCGGTATTCCGCTGTTGAGTAGTCGGCGCCGGACTCAAGCACCATGCCGATATCATACCGTTTGAGTACTTCGATCAATCCGGCCATATGATCCGCGTGCGGATGCGTGAGCACGACCAGATCAATCGAGCGATCCCAAAACGGCATCACGCTCCCGAGCTTTGCCAGCACTGCATTGCTTGGTCCCCCGTCAATCAAAACTTGCGTATCGTTTTCCGCCTGAATAAATATACTATCGCCCTGGCCGATATCAAATACGATCAGACGAAGATGGTGGCTGCCCTCAAGCGTAAAAACCGCATACCAAATAACGCCTGCTGCCGCAACAAGCAGGATAAGAAAATATACTGATCCGTATGTGCGAAGATTTTTCATGAAATAACAGACCTTCGATTTCGATACAGTCTCCATGCAACCACGCCGTACAGCAACACTATGATCCATATGCCGCCAGCGCCAAGCTCAACGGTTGCATACGGAAACGAGGCAAATAATCTCACGGCATCCATGATGTACTCAAGTAAAAGCCAGCTCGCGACTCCGACAACGCTGCCCAGTGTTGACGAGAAAAACCCGGCGAGTGCGGTAAAAAACCCGGCTCCCATGGCGTAGGGCACGGCCATGAGGCTGGCAATGTTGGCAAACGGACTGATAAGAGAAAGATACCCGAAAAGATACAGGAGCAGCGGCAGCACGGCAAGCTCGGCTGCAAGCGTCTCGATAAGTACACGCTTCATGGTGAAAAAAACATGCACGGTTGTTTCGTCTGTATTCCGTTTGAGTGCGGCAGATACGGGCCGCATCCCAAAAAATTTTTTAACATAATCCGCAAACTGTTTAAAGCGCCGTTCAATTCCGGGCGAAAGATAAACTAATCCCATGGTTGCAAGAAATGAGAGCTGAAACCCGACATCAAAACGCAGCAATGCCGGATCAGCCATAAGCATGGCAGCGCCCGCAAACGCAAGCGCGTTGGTCATTTGGTAGTGCCGTCCCTCGCGGTGCGCAATAAGCGCAAGTGCGGCAATAATGCCGGCACGCACGGCAGAAGCGGAAGCGCCGGTCATAATGACAAACAGAATCATGGCTGAAAGCGCAATCCAAAACGACGCGTAGAACGGCACCGCCACCATGGCAAGCACGGACGCGAGCGACCGGCCTACAATGGTAATATTATATCCCGACAGCGCGATCATATGCGAGGTGCCGGTTTTTTTAAAACTCTCGATCAGATCCGCAGGCAGAGACGCGCGCTCACCCAACAAGAGTCCTTTTAAGAAAGCTGCGTGCGGCTCCGGCAAGGCGGCGTCTATATTTTTTTCAAACGCATGTTTGAGACGCGCAAGACCGCGCATGATCGGCCGCTGGTTGGACGCGCCTGTTTTTTCAATATGCGGGAAAAGCATGACCGGCTCCTGCACCGGCGCATTGCTTTGGAAGCCGGTATTATCTGCGGGATCGCCGATCTTACCAAAGAGGATAAGCTCTTCGCCTATCTCATACGCGGGATATTTTTTGGCGATTGCCCGAAGCATAAACGGCTCAACCATACCGCGCTCATGTATTATGGAAACGCGCATATGCAGCATCTGACTTTGTGGGCCGAATGTCGGTTCGAGCCATACGGTTCCGGCAACCGTTGCCGGTTTGCCGATCAGCAAGGCGGCATCGGGATTCGGGCGCGTTGCCGCATCGAAACGCAGCATGCCTATGAAGAAACTTGCGATGATAAGACTTGAGATCATCCGGCTGCGATTTTGCGCAGAAACCCCAAGTGCGCATACTGCACATCCGGCGAGTAGACCGGCAAACGCCACAATATAAGGAATAGCAATAAACGACCGGAGCGCCACTCCGGCAATGAGCGAAAGAAGCGCCAGAAGAAAAATCCGCGAGGAATGCATGGCCGCCATCAATAGCAAGTGTACCAGAAAACAAAACACAAAAACACGCCGCCCATATATTCATATGTTCATTGACGACTCACAACCGGTGCGATACGATATGCTTCATATATACAATAGCACATTGACATACATTGAGAGGGAGACCCGTATGCCATTCCGCATGAAGCTGGGTAATGTACTCTATCAAATGATACGAAGTATTTTTTTTGCGCTCCAAATTGACGCAGAAAAAAGCCACGATATGCTGACTATATTTTTAGTTTGGACATGGAGATTGCACCTTGTTTGGATTCTGCGTTGGCTATATCACAGTCCGTACACAAACCAACCGGTCATGGCTGGAGAATCTTTTTCCCTTCCAAATTTCTTCGGATTTCCCGGAGGAGCCTTCAAAAACTGGCCCGAAGCTGCTGCGGCAGTGGATGAGATGTGCGAACCCGGCTTTCTCACGATCGGTGGAGTTACTCTGCGCCCGCAGAACGGAAACAAAAAGACGAGAATATGGCGTGTCTTTCGAATATGGCACGAGGTTATTACTCTCTTAGACAGCAGCAAAAGAACTTACTGGACGATCGTGAATTGGCTCGGGTTTCCTTCTGACGGCTGCGAACGCGTCGCGCAGCGGCTTAAAAAAGTAATGAAGCGGCATGTGTTTTTCGCCCGATTAATAATCCAGGTTGCCCCAAACCGGACTACCGTTGAGCGAGATCCGACTTTGCCGGATTACCTTTACCTGATCGCGCAGGATTTGCTCCTTGCCGCAAGACCGTTTATACCCCTGCTACGAAAAGGCGACTGTATTGAAATCGGCGTGAGTTCCCCCAATACCCCTGGCCTGCTCGCCGTCTTTCTGCGGCTTGAAGAGCTCCTCGCACTGGTTCAGGAGGGCATAGGTACGCTCGCAGAAGAATTCGGCGTGCCGACTCCCCTGCTCCTGCTCAAACTGCCCCCGGACAACACCGCAAAACCACACGAACCTCTCCCTGAAAGAGATGCAGTATTTGTTACCTATAACAGTATTACAGATGAACAACTTGAGCATATAATCGTGATTGCCGAAAAGTGCGGATTTGCCGGACTGGTCGGATTCAACACGACCACTGACCCGCGCGCGCGCGTAATTCGGCACGAAACGCGCAATGCTTTTGATCAGGAGACATATTTCATTCCGGATCAAGCTCAAGGAGGCGTTTCTGGAGACGGCCTGTATCCGATCGCCGAAGATCGTGCCAGGGTGCTGGCAGCGATTCTCCGGCGGAGAAAATCCAGGCTCGGATTCATCGGAGGCGGAGGTATCCGCACGCCCGAACAGGTGGAGCATTTTCTGTTTGATATCGGCGCACACGCCGTGTTTTCGTTGAGCGGAAGTATTCTTGAAGGACCACTGCTCATACACCAATCTCTTGAGACAGTTTACCGGCGCAAAGCCGCATAATGCCTCTATCCGCCCGTTCGCGCTTCATCGCCGGACGGGTTTTTTATGAATGGGCATATTTCACAAACCCGCCGGTTTCTGATAGCATGGCACTATCATGCCGCGCGTTATTGAGGTAAAAAATTTGGTGAAGCGGTACCGCAAAGCTGATACGAATGCGGTGGATGATATCTCGTTCTCTGTAAATGCCGGAGAATTTTTCGCCCTGCTCGGACCCAATGGTGCAGGCAAGACCACGACCATTTCCATACTCACCACCACGCTTGCCAAGACCTCCGGAATTGTCACGATTGCCGGCCGCGATATTGACCGCGGCGCAAGCGCAGTGCGCAAAAACATCGGCGTTATTTTTCAGCAGCCAAGTTTGGATCTCAATCTTACCGCCGAGGAAAACGTGCGTCTGCATGCGAACCTCTACGGCCTGTACCCGTTCCGGCCGTGGTACGGCCTTATGCCGGAGCAATACAAAAAACGAGTTCATGAGCTTGCGAATGTGCTTGGCATCACGGACGCGCTGTTTGATCCGATTAAAACTTTTTCCGGCGGCATGCGGCGCAAGCTTGAGATCATCCGCTCGCTCATGCACCGTCCGGCTATATTGTTTCTCGACGAGCCGACCACCGGCCTTGATCCGGTCAGCCGCAAAAATCTCTGGGAGTATCTGCAGCAGATGCGGTCGCAAGAACGCACTACTATATTTCTGACTACGCACTATCTGGACGAAGCCGAAAACGCCGACCGGATCTGTATTATTGACCATGGCAAAATCATTTCGCTTGGCACGCCTGCGGAAACAAAAAAAGGCCTGATCGCCGAATATTTGCTTATAGACGCAAAAGACCGCAAAGCCCTGCGAAGCGAGCTTACCCACCTCGGACTTGCATTTACCGCTGCTGATCTGTTTCAGGTTTCGCTTGGCAACAAAACCGCATATCAGATCGTGAAAGAACTCCGCACTCCGCTCACCGTATTAAAAATCCATAATCCAACCCTTGAAGAAGCGTATTTGGAAATGATACAAAAAGAAATTAGAGAGTAGCGAGTAGCGAGTAGTCAAAAAACTTTTCTAATCTCTAATTTCTAACACCTAATCTCTGACTTTTATGCGTGAATTCAACGCCATCATTACCATAGCATACCGGGATTTTACGAAATTTCTGCGCGACAAGCCGCGGCTGTTGATCAGCTTCGTATTTCCGCTTTTGTTTATCGGCATTCTCGGCAAAACATTTGACGCAAATTTGAGCAGTACGGCAGGATTTAATTTTCTGGCATTCATATTTACCGGTGTACTCGCACAAGTACTGTTCCAATCAACCGCATCAGGCGTCATCTCGCTGATCGAAGACCGGGAAAACGACTTCAGCCAGGCGGTATTTGTGGCGCCGGTTTCCCGCTACTCTATTATTCTCGGGAAAATTCTCGGCGAATCTCTTGTTTCGCTGGCGCAAGCAATCGGCATTGTTGTTTTTGGCCTTATTCTCGGCGTCCCGCTTACCCTTGGGACATTGTTGGCGCTCATACCCGCAGCAATTATTGCCTGTTTTCTCGGCGGCGCATTCGGCATATTTGTGCTTGCCAATCTCGGCACCCAGCGACGCGCAAATCAGATATTTCCACTGGTCATCTTCCCACAATTCTTTCTTGCCGGAGCCATAAACCCCATTCACAATCTCCCGCCAATCCTTTTTTTCCTTTCGCGCATCACTCCCCTCACCTATGCCGTTGATCTGGTGCGAAACGTCTACTACGCCGGTACGCCGGAGTACGCAAAAACCGTGCTCTATGGCACGGTCACAAATCTGTTGGTCATCACGTTATTTTTCAGCATCTTCCTCGCCCTCGGCACCTACTTTTTTGTAAGAAATGAGCGGAATAAGTAAAAAAGTTGCCCTGTTATACTATTGATAACATTAAGCGACACATCATTTCTATAGAAATAATCACAATGTGCGGTTTTTTGTGAGCAAGAACTATGGTGATCAAATTCTTCCTTTTCCTTATTCGGTTAAGGACGCCGCTTAAATATTTACGCGTATATTCCACTGATTCAACGGTAACCATCGAAGGAATGTTTGTTCTGTAGTACGGAAGGCCGAGTAATCGAACTACGTCTTCTATGGGTAGTACTGTCCACAAAATCTTACCTCTGCGCGAAATCCCTATACGCTCCTGAGCCCATCGCGCTCGCCCAGCAACATTCGCAAAATTTGGACGCAGCTCGGTAACAGAAAAAACTGTTTTTTCGCAATCGGCATTCTCCATGGTTATTTCTCCCTTCAAAGAGCAGCAAATCTTAAATTGTATTTACCACAAAACCACATAAAAATCAATACTCCAACCCGCGCTTGCCTTTGATGCCTTTGGCGTAGGGATGCTTGATGTCGCGCATTTCGGTTACCAGATCTGCACGTTCGATTAATTCTGGGATGGCATCGCGGCCGGTCAAGATCAAGTGCTCGATCTTGTCTTTGATCTCATCAACAAATTCAAGCACGTCTTCTTTAAAGAGAAGCCCAAGCTGCAGAGCATTGTTGATCTCGTCAAGGATCAGCAGATTCCAGTTGCCGGTCAGCGCTTCCTTTCGCGCGTATTCGAGCGCATCGTCCGCGGCCTGTTCGTGCTCCTCGCGCGGCAGCGTGTCTCCCAAAATCCCCACAAACCCCTTGCCCATTTTGACTAAGCGAAAGTGCGGCTCAAGCGAAGTCGCCAAAAAATCCTCGCCGGATTTCCATGGCCCCTTGATAAATTGCACCATCAGCACTTTCTTCCCTTCCCCCACTGCCCGCATCGCCTGTCCCAACGCCGCCGTGGTCTTCCCCTTTCCGTTTCCGGTAAAAATGTAGAGCATATCTAACACCCTCCATTACTGGTCCCGCACTGGATGCAGGTTTTGCAGGTGCCGGTCTGGATCATCATGCCGCCGCAGGCGCGGCAAATGGTGTCGGCGTAGACCACGCGCTTGATCTCGGCAACCGTTTCCGTAGTTCTGCTCGTTTCCTTGATTTCTACCATTTCAACCGGCCTGGCATCTGCAGAGACCAGCTCCTTGGCGGGCGCATGCACGCCAAGTTCTTCAAGGTCCGATTCGGAAAGAAAACGCAATGCCAGATACCGGAAGATGTAATCGGTGATGGAAGTCGCCAGCTGCACGTCCGGGTTGTCGGTATAGCCGGACGGCTCAAATCTCCAGTAGGAAAACTTCTGCACCAGCGCTTTGAGCGGCACCCCGTACTGGAGCGCAATGGAAACCGTCAAACCAAGCGCCTCCAGCAGACCCGCGAGCGTTGACCCCTGCTTTGACATGCGGATAAAAAGCTCTGCCAAGTCGCCTTCCTCGAAGAAACTGTAGGTAATATAGCCCTCGTGTCCGGCAATGGAAAATTTGTGCGTTTCGGACCGGCGAGTCGCGGGCAGGCGGCGGCGCACCGAACGCGCCGGCTCTGTTTTTTTCCCGGAGGGAGCATTGAATGTGGTAAGCGGCTGGGCGGCTTTTGATCCATCGCGATACACGGCAAACGCTTTCAGACCCAGCTTCCATCCCATCATGTATGCCTGCATGATTTCATCAACCGTGGTTTCGGCTGACATATTAAATGTCTTTGAAATGGCGCCGGAAATAAACGGCTGGATCGCGGCAATCATCTTTACATGCCCCTGCCATGAAATAACCCGCTGTCCTCCCGCAGGTTTTACCGCACAGTCAAATATAGCCAAGTGCTCGTCTTTCAGGCCCGGAGCGCCTTCAATGGTACCGGTTCGTTCAAGATGCGCGATAATGCCGTCCACCATATCAGCGTCATATCCAAGCTTGGAGAGCGCATCGGACACGGATGTATTTACAAACTTCATCGTGCCGCCGCCAACCAATTTTTTATTTTTTACCAGGGCAAATTCCGGTTCCACGCCGGTCGTGGCGCAATCCATCATCAGCGCAATGGTGCCCGTCGGCGCAAGCACGGTTACTTGCGAATTGCGCACGCCGTAACGTCTGCCGAGCGTAAGTGCGTCTTCCCATGCCTTCTTGGCAGCTTCATGGATCGCAGGATCAATCACCCGGTCCTTTCGCACCCGGCCTATGGCAGTCCCGTGCATTTCGATCACCTTGAGCATGGGATCTTTATTGACCTCATATCCGGCAAACGGTCCCATGCGTTTGGCAACCTCGGTCGAATAGCGGTATGCCTCTCCGCACATGAGTGCGGTAATGGCAGCCGCGGTATGACGGCCGCCTTCTGAATCGTACGGAAGCCCCCACGTCATGAGCAACGCGCCAAGATTTGCATACCCCATGCCAAGCTGACGGAAGTTGTGCGCGTTTTCGGCGATCTTTTCGGTCGGATAGCGCGAACCGTCCACCACAATTTCCTGCGCCAAGATGATCACATCAACCGTATGCAGGAAACTTTTTACGTCAAAACTGCCATCCGCCTTCAGATACTTGAGCAGATTAATGGATGCCAGGTTGCATGCGGAGTTATCGAGATGCATGTACTCGCTGCACGGGTTGGACGCATTGATCCTGCCGGTATTGGACGCCGTGTGCCAGCGGTTGATCGTGGTGTCATATTGCATGCCCGGGTCGCCGGACTCCCATGCGGCTTTGGCAATCTCGTGCATCAGATCGCGAGCGCGGTATTCCTGAGCCGTTTTTCCGCTCTGGATATAGCGCGTGGCAAAGGTCTCGTCATCTTCAACCGCCTGCATAAACTCGTCGGTCACGCGCACGGAATTATTGGCATTTTGATACTGGATGGAATTCCATGCCGGATCGTTGAGATCATACATATTGTATCCGGACTCAATCAGGGCATGAACTTTTTTCTCTTCGTCCGCCTTTGAGCGGATGAACTTCATGATATCCGGATGGTCTATATTCATAACCACCATTTTTGCCGCACGCCGTGTGGAGCCGCCGGATGCGATCATACCCGCAACCGCATCGGCTCCGCGCATAAACGACACCGGGCCTGATGAACGGCCGCCGGCGGACAAGGTTTCAGCCGAAGACCGGAGCGGCGACAGATTGACTCCGGAGCCGGAACCGCGCTTAAAAATCACACCTTCGGTATGGATCCAGTCAAGAATGGATTCCATGGTATCTTCCACGGCCAAGATAAAGCACGCGCTACACTGCGGCACTTCTTCTACTCCCACATTAAACCAGACCGGCGAATTAAACGCGGCTTTTTGGTGCAGCACGATATGTGAAAGCTCGGCGGCAAAAATATCCGCTTCCTGTTCATTTTCAAAATAATTGAATTTGATACCCCAGCCGCGGATCACGCCCACCACGCGATCAATCATCTGGCGCACCGAAGTTTCGCGCCCGTCCGAGCCGATTCTGCCGCGGAAATACTTGGATCCGGTGATGCTCGTGGCGTTATCAGACCACGTTTCGGGAAATTCAAGCTCCCGCTCCTCGGTGGTCGTATTCATGCCGCTACCCCGCACGGTCACTTTGATTTTTTTCCATGCCACCTGGTCAAACGGATGTACGCCTTCTTTGGTGAACAGCCGCTTCACCGGCAGCCTTTTTTTCGGATCCCCTGCTTTTACCTGCCCCCGTGGCGTGCTTACTCCCCCTGCTGTTCTGCTCGCTACCGCTGACTTTGCCATAGATTATAGACAAAAATTCTCTCTCGTTCGCAAGGGATCTTTCACGAAAGAGAGAGGACTTTTTCAGGAAAAAATTGATAAAATTTGCGTCGCTGTTTTGTAGTATACGCTCCCCAAAATCCCAGTCAAAAAAATCTGTGGATAAGACACCAAAGGTTGACTTTTTTGTATAAGAGTGTCAAGATATGAAATACGTTATTGATCTTTCTATTACAAAAAGGAGCGAAAAATGGCCAAAAAAGATACAAGAGAATCCTTTGTAAAATCCCTTCTTGATCTTCCCGTTTTTCAAGAATTAGATGACGCTGAACTGACGGAAGATGAGAAACGGCAGATTAGCGAGGAGGCAAAGTCGCTCCTCAGAAATTGGTTTGAAAATCTGCTAGCATTGAGAAAACTTAAAGAAAAGAAGTCCCGCAAAAAACATTCACGCCATAAAAAATAACCAAAAGCCGAGGATCCCCGTGGATCCTCGGCTAAATAAATTTCTACGGCATCCTCTGTTGTATTTTTTAATGCCATTACTACATAAATTATTATCCGATAGGTATAAATTTTATGTAGATCGCCAAAACACGCCCATTTTCTTACAGAAACCCAAAAAAACTTCTGGCTTCTCCCTCAGACTTTCCCAAATCAGGAGTTTCCAGATACCGGATATAATCACCTACCTCCCAAAACGAAGCAAGAAAGTCAATTTCATCTTGGCATGCGTGCGGATAGACAAAAACACTCCTCTGAAGCGGAAAACATCCGAGCGACTGGAGCCGTTTTTGAAATGCGCGTCGGGCGATTCCCCTCTGCTCGGGAATATCAAAAAGAATGATGCGCCATTTTTTATCCCATTCTCCCTGCGGAAATGAAAGTGTGTCCACTTCAAACTGCCGCACATATTTTTTGCCGTCTTCGGTGACCTGAATATGGATTTTTTGATCACGCTCGATATATTCAATGAGACGACGCCGCTGGAGCGTGCGAAGCGCTTGATGAATCCTTTCTCGTTCACGATTCTTCCGTCCTCGTTCACCGAGAAATGGCTTCAAAATTTGGACTGCATTCGGCGCAATGACGGCAGTCGCAAGGATGGTCCCGGTCCCCAGAACGACCAGGATTGCCTTCGTGAGTGTTTTTACTTTTGAGTAGTCATGTATGGTACGGAGAGAGGCCATAGCACAAAAACTACATAAAATTTATACCTATCGGAAATTATTTTACGTAATGTACAAAAACTCCAGATCAAATTAAGGGGCTACCTCCTATTTCTCCGTAAAAATGCAGGTACGGCTCCCCAATCGTCTTCGGCATCGGTTGTGGGGTTAGGGTTTTTTTCAGCATTGGGTGCCGGACGTTCAATCGGCTTTCGCACGATTTCTATGCGCTCCTCCATGCTTGGCTCATAGGAACCTGCATCGCGGGCCTGCTGGGTCATGAAGCCGGTGGCGATAACGGTGATCTTGACCTCGCCTTTTTTCAGCGTGTCGTCATGCACGGCGCCGAATATGACTTTGGCATCGCGGTCAATGGATTCGGTAATAACTTTGGCAGCCTCGTTTATCTCCCACATGGTCAGATCCTGCCCGCCTGAAACATTGAAGAGTACGCCGCGCGCGCCGTTGATCGAGACATCAAGCAGGGGCGAATTGATGGCTGCCCGGGCAGCCTCCACCGCGCGATCCTCACCCGAGGAGACACCCACGCCCATGAGCGCGGATCCGGCATCTTTCATGATTGCCCGCACATCCGCAAAATCCACGTTGATAATGCCTGGAGTCACAATCAAGTCTGAAATACCGCGCACGGCCTGGCGCAACACGTCGTCGCAGATGGCAAACGCCTGCAGAAGCGGCGTTTCTTTGGTGATCACGCCAAGCAGCCGGTCGTTGTGGATCGTGATCAGCGCATCTACGCGATCTTTCAGCTGCTGCCAGCCTTCTTCCGCGATTTTTGCGCGATGCACGCCCTCAAAGCTGAACGGCTTGGTTACCACGCCAATCGTGAGCGCTCCGGCATCGCGGGCAACTTCGGCAATAATGGGTGCGGCTCCTGTACCGGTACCGCCGCCAAGACCGCACGTCAAAAATACCATGTCGGCTCCTTTGAGCGCCTCATGGATCTCGTCGCGGTTCTCTTCGGCTGCCTGGCGGCCCACCTCCGGGTTCATGCCCGCACCAAGTCCTTTGCTTAAGTTTTTCCCGATATGGATTTTGGTGCGCGCTTTCGTAAAATGCAGGTCCTGTGCATCGGTATTTACGGTCACAAAGTCAACGCCGTTGATCTTGTGGTCAATCATGCGGGTTACAGCCTTGCCGCCCGATCCGCCCACCCCCACTACCTTGATGCGCGCATACGTTTCGATTTCCGGTTTGAATTGAGGCATAAATTTATCTTTAGAACTGACACGTTTGTCACGTACCAAATCATTCTGAGCGAAGCGAAGAATCTCGTGTTTCAGTGTTTAAGCCAAGAGATCCTTCTCCGCCAAATGGCGGATCAGGATGACGTGAAGCGCGTAAACCCTAATCTTATTTATATAGGTACCCTACTACACCAGCGTTCACTTCGCAAATACATGTTTCTCCCCATACTATCCACATGTTTTCCAGTACCTACGGCAGCAAGGATTTAAGCCATTTGCTTACCTTATTCGTGTTCAGGCGCGAAAGACGGGGGCTCCACATGGAGCCGGGTTGTTCTGACCGATGGCTTGCCCATTGCAGTACGCCAAATACGGGGATCAGCGAGAGTGCCATACTCTCATCGGCAATCGGAGCGTGTTCGAGTCTGCCAAGCTCCACCGGCAATCCCAGTTCTTCGCGAGTCAGCTCCACCAGTCCGGGCAGCAGGGAGGACCCGCCAACCAGCACGACACCGGCAGGCAGCAGGCGCGTGCGGTCTATTTTTTTCAACTCTTTTTGCAACAGTTCGAAAAGGTCCTGCAAGCGCGCCTCCACAATCTCGGCGAGTTCCCGCCGATTGTGCGAGGACGGGGATTCCGGAACAAAATCGGCCAATTTGATCTGCTCTTTGCGAGGAATTGCATCCGGCAAACATGAAGCATGCACCAGCTTTATCTGCTCGGCAATATCAATATGCGTGCGAAATCCGATCGCGACGTCGTTGGTGATGTGGCTGCCACCAATAGGCACCACTCCTGCATGGATCGGCACGCCTTCCTCAAACACCATAAAGCTCGACGTGCTCCCGCCGATATCCACAAGCATGACGCCAAGCTCTTTTTGCCGCTTGGTCAGAGCGACTTCGGCCGCGGCATACGGACTGAAAATATAGTCTTCAACTTTCAGGCCTGCGCCATCCACGCATTTGAGCAAGTTTTTCAGAAACGGCGTCGAGCACTCAATGATGAGCGTATCCACCTCCAGCCGGACTCCATGCATCCCGACCGGATCTTTGACCCCGGATTCGTTGTCCACGCGAAAATCCCGCGGGATAATATGCAAAATTTCTTTGTTCGCGTTTTTGGGAATAAATGTTTCCGCTGCAGCAATCGCGCGGCGCACGTCTTCGGGAGAGATTTCCTGATCCGCGCGGGAAACCGCCACTACGCCCCGCGATGACGACACCGTCACATGCGCATCCCCCACTGCAAGCCAAACCGACCGCAGCGGTACGCCCGATGCCTGCACGGCCTCCGCTACGGATTGCCGGATCGCGGCAGTCGCATCATCTATGTTTACGATCACGCCGCGGCGCACCCCGGCGGATGCGGCAACTCCCACACCCAAAACATGCAGCGAGTTTTCCCCGCGCCGCTGCTCGGCAATCACCGTCTGGATTGTCGAGCTCCCCACATCAAGTGCTGCAATGATCGTATGTGCCACAATAAATAAGAAAAACCAATTAACCTAATTGCTCTAATTTCTAATCAATGACTAATCATGAACATTGGGACATTGGGACATTGGGATTTGATTAGGTCAATTAGAAATTAGTCATTTTTCTCATTACCTCCTCTTCTATCTTTTCAAATCTGCGCTCCGCTTGGGCCGATGCTTCGTGATGGATTCCCGCCAAATGCAGCATACCATGAACAATCATCCATGTCATCTGTGCATGAAAAGCGGCACCCGCTGCCCGCGCCTCGCGTTGAACAACCGGCCGGCAGAGCAATAATTCTCCGTATTCGGCGCCATAGCGAAAAGACAGCACATTAGTTGGCTTGTCTTTTTTGCGATAGAGACGGTTCAAGCGCCGGGAAGCAGCAATACTCACCCAAACAATATGGATTTCAGCAGGCATTTTTTTCCTGATCGCAACAGGAAAAAATTTGGAGAGTTTTATCAATTGCTCCTGAAATTTCATGAGAGGGCTTTTCGCACCATATCCTGAATCCGGTCTCCTGAAACGCGCCCGGCGGCTTTTTTCATGGCAGTTCCCATCACGCGTCCGAAGTCCTTTTCCGATACTGCCTTGGTTTCCGCAATTGTTTCGGCTACCAGCCGTGCCACTTCTTCATCGCTCAATTCAGCCGGAAGATATTTTTCAAGAATAGCCAGCTCGGCGGTTTCTTTTTGCGCGGCCTCCGGACGATTGCCGCGAGTAAATTCTGTGATTGCATCTTTGCGTTTCTTTGCCTCAGATTTGATGACCTCAAGCACTTCTTCATCGGAAAGTTCAAGAACCAGAGAAGCATTGCCGCCTTGTTTTGCCATCTTGCCCCGTTTCTCGATCATACGATTGGACATGGCCGAACGCAGCATGCGCAATGTCGAAAGCAGCACTTCTTCGTGCCGTTTCATCGCCTCACGCATCTCCTGTTCGATTTGTTTCTGGAGATTTATTTCTTGCATATGAAACTATGCCCGGGCATGCCCCCGCGTAGGTTCCGGAAGTTTGCCAAGCTTATCCAGCCGCATGCGCTCCGCCGTCTTTTGCTCGCGGCGCAGGGCATGCTCGCGCGTCTGCCGCTTGCTCGAAGCCGGCTTGTATGATTTCAGCCGCCGCGCATTGATCAAAATGCCGGACTGCTGCACCCGCCGCGTAAAGCGCCGGAGCATTGCTCCCGTTGTCTCATGTTGTCTTCTTCGTACTTCTACCATAAAATCATAAACACGTAACACGTAACACGACACACGAGAAATGCGAATACTCTTCTTTTTTCCCTTCTATCGTTCTACGTTCTACGTTTTTCGTTTATTATACTTCAGCTTTTTTCTCGACCCCTTCGCCCCATCCGCCCAATATATGCAGATGCAGGTGATCAATGACCTGCCCGCCTTCGCGTCCCACATTAAACACCAGTTTGTATCCTTTCAGTCCGATCTTCGCCGCAATGTCTTTTGCAGTATAGATGAGTGCCGAAATGATCTCGTTATGGTCGGTCTCGAGATGGGCAATCGACTCTATATGCTGTTTGGGGATAACAAGCACGTGCACCGGAGCTTTGGGATGTATGTCACGAAACGCCCGCACGGCATTATTTTCATACACGGTGTCTGATGCCAGCTCCCCACGGGCGATTTTGCAAAAAATACAGTCCATATTATTGTCCGCTTTTTTCTCCCTCGTTAAAACTCCGGTGGGGAGGCATCCTCCGTTTTAAAAACTCGACCAATTTTTCCTGCGGCACCGTCTCCTGCATGCCGGAGCTCACATCGCGCACGATCACGGTATTATCCAGCGCCTCTTTCTGCCCAAGAATCAGGGCCATCTCCGCCTGCACCCGCTCCGCGACTTTAAGCTGCGATTTCATCGAATCCCTGCCGAGCGACTCAACCACGCCAATACCGCCTTGGCGAAGCATTTCCATCAGTCCCAGACTTTTCCGCTTCGCAAGATCCCCAAGCTGCGCCAGAAATACCTTCTGGGTCACCGGAAGCTCAAGGCGGATATGCTCTTTCCGGCATATCCGTTCCAGCACATCCCGCATAATAACCCCGGCCACCGCATCAATCCGCCGTCCTACCATGAGCTCTCCCGCATAAGATACCCGTCCGCCTTCGGCAAGCAATATGGTCTCGCCGGCTGCGTCGGATGCTTCTCCTTCCTCATGCAGTTCGGCAGATGCCGCGATCTCCGGACGAAAGGCAATTTCAAAGACAAACTGGTAAAACCACGATCCTTCGCGAAAAAGCCGCGAATCAAGAAAATACGGGATTCCGGCTTCATCCAAAAATTCAAGCACGCCCCGTAAGTGTTTTTTACACGTTTCGCACAAAAAATCAAGTACTTGCGGCGCTCCATGCATCAGCATCCTGCATTTTTCTTCTTCGCACAACAGCACGCGTGTCGGAAGCTGCTTCAGATCCCGGCGGCAATTACGGCACATGCGCTGTCCCCGAGTCCGAAAATAGGCAAGAAATGAAGACCGAAAGTGTCCTTTGCACTGCGTGCACCCTATGGCATTCACCGTAAGTTGCAGTGCATGACTTTGCATTCCAACACTTGCGAGCGTTTTCCAGATCACATGAATCACTTCGGCTTCCGCAATGGCCGTATCCTCTCCGATCATCATCAGGCCACGTTCCTCAACGCTTTCTATCCGCCGTCCGGAAGCGCCGCTCCGGTCCCATGACCCCTGTACAAAAAAACTTTCGCCTTCGAAAGAAAACTTCAATGGGTGCGGCAGATCATTCATCTTAAGCACGGAGTAATTTCGCAAAATCGAAAGCGTGCCGGAAAGCCGCAGCATAAATGGCCCGCCGGACACTCCGCTAACCTGCGGATTCCATGTTACGGGGATGCGCTCTTCAAGCAGTTTTGCTTTTGCGAGCGGCACCAGATATTTTGACTCATCAACGGGAGATGTTCCGATCTTTTCAAATCCGTAAAACTCGGCAACCGCAGCAGCTGCCGCATCAAGATGCATAACCACGGCCTCGTGTTGAGGCAGCCGGTCGTGCGGAGTAAAAAATTTCTCTTCGTGCATTTGTTTTAGTTTTCGGGAGGGCATAGTTTATTGCAACTGTCATCCTGAACAAAGTGAAGGATCTCGTGATCAAAGGCTCTATGGCTGAGATTCTTCGCTTTGCTCAGAATGACTCATACATCTTAATCAGTTTTTTGCGACCACTCCGAAACGGTCTATTGGCCATACGCGAAGCAGCGTCCGGCCGGTAATTAATTTTTTCGGTAAAATTCCCCAGATGCGCGAATCCGAGCTGAAATCGCGGTTATCGCCAAGAACAAAATATTCATCAATCCCGAGCTTGCGATGCACTTCGGGATACGTCGGCCGGTTCGGCGGATCAAGATATTGTTCATCCACAGCAAAACCTGACGGATGCTCCGCATTCATGATCGTCACGCGTCCGCCCCTGATATCAATTTCCTCACCGGGAAGACCGATGATCCGCTTAATAAAAAATTGCTTGGGATCGCGCGGATACCGAAAAACCACCACCTCTCCCCGAGCTGGTTGCCGGATAGCGTAGGAAAGTTCGTCTATGATAAGATATTCACTATCCTCGAATGTCGGCTCCATTGAAGCGCCCCGGACGATAAAAGGTTGCACCAAAAAATAGCGGATCGGCAAGACGATCGCCAGCGAGATAAAGAGCACCTTTATGATGTCCCACAATTCGTACCCGACCGTACTGCTCAAAACTTTCTCTTCACGTTCTTCCATGCATGTAGTATACTTACTTTTAAGATATTGGCAAATATTATGATAAAAAAACAAAAAAAGTCAGCCAGTGCGTCGCCATTTCTGATCGTGGGTCTCGGCAATCCGGGAGACGAATATCAAAACACACGCCACAACATCGGCCGCGAAATAGTAGAATTGTTCCGAAAGCAACAGGAGCTTCCAGACTTTCGTTTTGAGAAAAAATGGAATGCTGATGTATCAGAGGGCAAATTCGGAAAAAATAAAGTAGTTCTTGCGCTCCCCAATACATTTATGAACAAATCGGGCGCCGCAACGGCGCCGATCGCCAAATTCTTTAAAGTAAAACCCGATCATATCGTACTCGTACACGACGACGCCGATATTGCGTTCGGACTCGGCAAACTCTCCTTTGACAAACGCTCCGCCGGACACAAGGGTGTTGAATCCGTGATCCGAGCATTAAAAACCACCTCCTTCTGGCGCTTTCGCATCGGCATTGCGGGAAAAAGAGACGTACCAGCCGAAAAACTCGTCCTCAAAAAATTCACCCCGGACGAACAAAAACTCGTGAAAAAAATAAATAAATGCACCGTAGATGCGCTCGAACAAACCGTCACCGATGGCCCCGAACGCGCGATGAACGGGTATAACTAGAGGATTCTCACCCAGATTTTTTTTTGGTCTATCTCGATCTCCCGCTCGACTTTAGTCCGCCCACTGGCGGATTTGCCCCCGATCATGATGGTTTTGGCATTTACATCTTTTTGCAACTGCTTTTGCAACCGGCTTACCGCAGCCTCGATTGTCGCATCTCCGATAAACTGACACCGGATCACATCCTTGGGTTTCAACCCCATGTCGCGCCGCATTTCCTGAATATTGCGCACCAGCTCGCGCACCATCCCCTCCTCGCGCAATTCTTGTGTGAGCACGGTATCAAGTGCCATCTCCTTGCCGCCTGTCCGGCCAGGAAATGAGATTTCTTTCACATTCACTTCGTCCCGAATCAATTCCAATAGTCCTTTTTGTAATTTATCATTTGGAATTTGCAACTTTGCCAACGGCTGCCGCACTTTAATACCCGCATCTGCGCGCAGCTTGAGCGCTTCGGACACGATCTTGCGCACCGCCTCCATATCTTTTTCCAGATCTTTTTTGACGAGCCGTTTGTCGGCTTTTGGCCAGTCGCTCAGATGCACTGATTTTTTTTCTTTCGCGCCAAGATCGCGCCAGATCATCTCAGACAGAAACGGCGTGAAAGGTGCTGTCAGACGAGACAGATCAATCAGCACGGCCTCAAGCGTAGCGAGAGCGGCGCGCCCATCCGGAGAGTCAAATTTCATGCGATCCCGGCTTCGGCGCACATACCAAAGCGAGAGGTCCTGCACAAATTCGAGCAGCGGCCGGGTTGCGCGGCTGATCTCATATCGCTCCAGTGCCTCGGTCACCTCGCTTGCGGTGCCGTTGAGCCGCGAAACAATCCATTGGTCAAGCACATGTTTTGAGACAGCACCGCCCGATGTTTTTGCTTTCTTATTTCCCCGGTACAGCAGAAGAAAGTTCAGCGTATTCAAAACAATCAGCGAATACTTTTTATACACCTCATCAAGATCTTTGAGCGAAAAATTCAAATCCTCTCCGTACACCACCGGAGACGACAGCAGATACAGACGCATGGCATCCGCTCCATACTTTTGTACAACTTCCATAGGGTCCGGATAATTTCTGAGTCGTTTCGACATCTTCTGCCCGTCTTCGGCAAGAATCGTCCCGTTTACAATCACGTTGCGGTACGCGGACTGGCGAAAAAGCGCGGTAGAAAGTACGAGCAGCGAGTAAAACCATCCGCGCGTCTGATCAAGTCCTTCAGCAATAAAATCAGCTGGAAAACCGACACGTTTAAGCGGATCAAATTGCTTTTGATTTTCAAACGGATAATGCTGCTGCCCGTATGGCATGGCACCGGACTCAAACCAGCAGTCAAACACTTCCAGTACGCGCTGCATTTCTCCTCCGCACGCGCACGGAAATTTCACCGCATCAATGTACGGCCTATGCATATCGGTCTCGCCTTCGTGATTGCGCGGCAGCTGGCGATATGTGAGTTTCCGCGCTTCGGCCAACTTTAAAAAGCCAGTACTTAGCTTATCCCCCAACGCTCCCGCTTCCTCGATGGTAAGCCCCTCTGCTCCTGCAGTGAGCATCCAGAGCGCCGCCTCATGGCTTACGATCAAAATCTTTTTGCCCGAGTATTTTTTTTCAAGATCCGCAACCGCATCAAGCATGCGCGCCCGGAGATCGCTCCACGTCTCGCCTCCCGGGGGGCGCATCGTAAAACGATCCGCAAAAGAACCAAAAAAGTTTTGGTATTCTTTGCCGGGCTTGCCTTCAAAAACGCCGATGCGTATTTCCTCAAGCCGCTCGTCAACATCAACTGTCTTGATTCCCAACGCTTTGGCGACAATATCCGCGGTCTGGGCGGCGCGCATCACCGGAGACGATACGACGAGATCAATTTTTTCCTTCTTGAGCAGTTTCGCCGTTTTCTCAACCTGCGCGGTGCCTTTGAGCGTCAGCGGATACTTCCCGTTCCGCACGGCAGTCGCATTCTTCACATTGGAAAGCGCCTCGCCATGGCGCATGATCAGATACGTATTTTTCGCGCCGCCTTGTTTTTTATCCAGCTCCTCCAGTGATCCGATCACCTCCGCCTTTCCGCATTTCTTGCACTTCCACACCGGCAAGGGCGCACCCCAATACCGCGAGCGCGAAATCGCCCAGTCGCGCGCGCCTTCCAGCCACTTGCCAAATCTTCCCTCCTTAATATGCTCCGGTACCCACGAAACTTTTTTATTATTCGCCACTAAATCTTTTTTGATCTTTGTCACATCCACAAACCATGAAGATGCGGCATAATTGAGCAGCGGCGTATCACACCGCCAGCAATGAGGGTACGAGTGTGTGATCTCTTTTTTGGCAAACAAAACATTGCGCGATTCAAGCAGCGAGATAATTTTCTTATCAGTCGCCTGATGCTCTCCTTTTGGCTTTACCGGCAACCCCGCAAAATCTTTCACTTCCGGCTTAAATGTCCCGTTCATCGCCACATGCTGCACAAACGGCAAATCAAACTTCTTCCCCATCTCCATGTCTTCCTCGCCAAACGCCGGCGCAAAATGCACCACCCCGGTTCCCTCATCCGTAGTCACAAAATCCGCCGGATAAATTTTCCATCCATTCTCGCGATTTTTTAGTTTTGGATCGGAGGAATAATAATCAAAAAACGGTTCATATTCCAAACCCACAAGATCTTTACCCGGGATAGGTGTAATTTCTCGCGTTCCCTCAACACCGATTGCTTCTCTGCGGTTTAGCGCGACAATGAAGTATTCACCATTTCTCTTCCACATTTCGTACTCAATATCACCATCCCCGTTAATATCTACACCAACAGCCAATGCCACATTACCCGGCAGCGTCCACGGAGTAGTTGTCCAAGCGAGGATGAAGCAGTTTTCCGGTACCGTTCCGAGATACCCAATGCTTTGGCCTGGTTTGAGTTTAAACTTCACATACACCGACAAATCCTTGATATCCTTGTACCCCTGGCTCACCTCAAAATTTGCAAGCGTAGTCTCGCACCGCGGGCAGATGTGCATGGATTTATAACCCTCGTAAATCAGGCCCTGGTCGTAGAGATTTTTAAACATCCACCAGACCGTTTCCGAATACTTCCAGTCCATGGTGCGGTAGTCGTCCTCCATATCCACCCAGCGGCCGATGCGCGGGATGATTTTTTTCCAGTCGCTCGCATATCGCAGCACGCTGTCTTTTGCGTACTGATTAAATTTCCCGATCCCATACTCCTCAATGTCTTTTTTCGTTTTCAAATTCAACTCTTGCTCCACCAAATTTTCCAAAGGCAGGCCGTGGCAGTCCCACCCCCAGGTCCGCTCCACATATTTGCCGCGCATGGTTTCAAAGCGCGGGATCGCATCCTTGATCACGCTCGCCAAGATATGCCCGTAGTGCGGCAGCCCGGTCGCAAACGGCGGCCCGTCGTAAAATACGAAACTCTTGCCGCGCTTGCGCGCCGCCATGCTTTTTTCAAAAATCTTGTGCTCCTCCCAAAACTTCAAAATCTCCTCTTCCCGCTCCGGAATGGATTTTTTCTTTTCGCGCGCTATGTCATCCATCATACATTTTATTATACAATCCTGCGGCCAAAAATCAAGCTGTCCTATAATCCAGTAATTCAGACGATCGTCTGAATTACTGGATTATAGATTTTTCTTGATGGTCCCTCTTTGTGCAATGCTGAAAACATGCAGTTTGCCGTGAAGTTCAAGATCATCCATGAGCGCGATAAAGGTTTTTGGCAGGGCATATGCTCCAATCCAAACGCTCTTTTGGAGTTGTGAGAATTTGCAGGCAACCAATTCCGTCCGAATGATAGTTCGTTTGCGCCGTTCACGTTCGGGAATATCAAAAATCACGAGTCGGGTAATACCGTCTTTTTTCTGTTCTTCTTTTTTCCGTTTGTGCAAACCACTATATGCTTTGCCCTTTTTCGTAAGCGTCCACGCTGATTTCCGCGCAGGACCCTTGCGCTCAACCAACCCCTGGCGCTGCAGCTCCCACAAACACGATGAGACGCTGTGCCGGGTGATCTTTTTTCGCTTGTCCAATCCAAGCAGCGGCCGCCATAGCGCCGTGTATGCATAGTTTTTCGGGAAAAAGGCTTCCAGCGTCCCCTCTCCGAGCTCTGCCAACTTTTCAACTATGATGTTTGCAAGAACACTTCTCATAATGAACAGCAATACTATAATCTATAATCCAGAACTTTGGACGATCGTCTGAATTACTGGATTATAAACAGAATACAGTTATTTTTACATCTCCTCCGGCGCGTCAATGCCGAGCAGGTACAGTCCTTTTTTGAGCACCGTGGAAACGGCAAAAACCAACGCAAGAAAAAATTGTTTTTTTTCTTCGTCAGCTTCGGTCAGAATAGGCGTGGTATGGTAGAACTCGTTCCCGCGAACGGCAAGTTCGTACAGATATCCTGCGAGTACGTGCGGAGACCAGACAGCCAGCCCGTCTTCAATTGCTTCAGGAAAGCGGATAAGTGTAGCGAGCAGATTCCGTTGTATCGGATCAAGCACTATCGTGTCATTCTGATCCGTCAGTTGACGGAGAAGAATCTCATGCTGTGACATAAGAGATCCTTCCTCCGCCGCGGCGGATTCAGGATGATGAGAAATTGCTTTCCGCAAAATGCTCTTAAGACGCGCATGCGTGTACTGCAGATACGGTCCGGTATTTCCTTCAAACGAAAGCACGCGATCCCATTCAAACGTAATGTCCGACTTGCGGTGATGCGAGAGATCAAAATATTTTAACGCGCCGAGCCCCACCATGTGGCTGACTTCTTTTGCATTGGCAAGTGCAGGATTTTTTTGCGCAATCACTGCGGCCGCCCGTTCTTCGGCTTCATTTAAAACTTTTTCAAGCGAAATGCCGGTCCCACCGCGAGTGCTGATCGCTCCCCCCTCCGGCAACTTCATAAATCCGTATTCAACATGTTGGCTTTCTCCCGCGCCGTCAAAGCCGAGCATTTCCGCAACCCGAAACAGCTGTTTGAAATGATGGGATTGCCGCACATCCACCACATACAGATTTTTCCAAAAATTCCACTCCTTTTTTCTATACTGGATCGTGGCGAGATCACGCAAAAGGTACGTTGACGCGCCGTCTGATTTAATGAGCACGGCTTCATCAAGTCCTTCATTGGTCAGATCGACAATCACCGCACCGTCATCGATTTTCTTTGCAACGCCCCTTTGTAAGGCCGATTCCACGATCAGCTGCATTTTGTCTTCATAAAAACTCTCACCCCGGTGCTCGTCAAAAGGGAGCAACCCGAGTCGGTTTGCAGCCTCAAATAATTTTTGCATTGATATCTCCACCATCCACACCCAAATTTTCCGATTTTCTGGATCACCTTGTTCAAGTTTTACAAATTCTTGCTTGGCTCGTTCGCGGCGCAGCGGATCTTCTTTTATCTTTGCGTTTTCAGCCAAATATATTTCCTCGAGTTCGCCGAAGGGATCTTCCGTAATTTCTTTGGTGTGCAAATCGGCCCCGGCCCCTTTATATCCCAAAAGTAAAATTCCAAACTGCGTTCCCCAGTCGCCCACGTGCGTATCGGAAATCGCGTGGTACCCTTGCGACAAAAACATGCGCTTCAGCGCATCACCGATGATTGCAGAGCGGATATGGCCGATATGCGGACGCTTGGCGATATTGAGCTGAAAGTATTCAACCATAACCGTCTTTCCTTTGCCGATGGTGCTTTGACCAAACATTTCCGGATTTTCAATAACACTCTGGAGCAGTTCAAATAATTTTTGATCGGCAATAAAAAAATTAAGAAATCCGGGTTTAACCGCTTCCACTTTGGTAAACATAGTCGAATCGGAAAGTTTTTCGGAAAGTTGCTGCGCAATCTCCATGGGATTCTTTTTGAGCGCATGAGAAAGAAGAAGTGCTACATTCGACGAATAGTTGCCATGTTCGCGTTGTTCCGGCACACTCACCTCCACCGGCAAAACCGCCGTATCAGGATACAGCGCTGCAACCGCATCTTGAATTTTTTTCTGAATTTCCGAACGCACCATACGCCTACTGTACCAAAAAAGAGCAAAAAGAAAAGGCCGGGGGCCTTACTTTAGAAAATGATGACGGACTAATTCCGACTTATCTGCTCTGCCGCGACAAACTTATCTACCCATTCTTGAAGGGCCGTACTCGTGAGAAATGTCTCAAGATCGGCGTCTGCGCACGGTTTTGCCTCGGGATCGTTTGTTGTAATTATATCTCGGACGAGTTCAAGAGGCTCCTCTGCAATCCCCGTGGTCCAAACCATAACGACGTATGGTGTTCGATCGCAGACGATACCACAAATATTGACATCATGTTGTAAATCAATATATGCAGCGATATCCGGACGCTCGCGCTCAATGATATCCATAACTTCCTCCATACGGTTCTCGGATAAAAGAACCCACGCTTCTCCCGATATAGTACACTCGCGTGGATCGATATTATAAGGGTAGGGATATGAGGCAGGAGATATTGGACCTTGGGGTTCCATATATAGATCCTCCTTATCGAAGAGCTGTTTACAGCACTCTATCACAGATTCATCAGTTGCAAAAGCAAGACCTCCCACTCACTGATTGGGAGGTCTTGCGGTACACATGTCGGAATCAGACTACCGAAACTCATACACGATCGTGACGTTTGCAGTCACCTCCTGCTCGCCGGGCTGGACCTGCGGAGCAGGCGCGGCGCCTCCGCCCAACCCGCTGCTTTTGGCATATTCCATGGCCATGGGATAGATGGGGTATCCTGATCCTTCTTCGTTGTACGATACAATTCTTTTCAGGCGGATTCCAAGATCATCCGCAAGCACCTGCGCTTTTGCTTTTGCCTTGTCAATGGCTTCTTTACGGGCTGCAACACGCGCCGCTTCGGGATCGTCCATTTTAAAGGTGATGGAGCCGACCTCATTGGCTCCGGCAGATACTACGCCGTCCAACAGATCATCCACTTTGCCAAGATCGCGCACTTTTACTTCGATGGTCTGGCGCACCTGATAGGAAACGATCTCCGGAGGCCGGACTGTTGTCATCGGACACGGTCCCGGAAATACGCATGGGGGCGGGTACGAAGACTGGTACTGGGGGTAGATACTATATTCGGTGGTCTTGATGTCTTTTTCATCAACCCCGCTCTTTTTCAAAAACTCAATAATTGCGTTTGATTTTTTCGTGTTCTCGGTCTGCGCGTCTTTGACTTTGGCTGCCTGCGCCACAACACCCGCAGTAAAGACCGCAATATCCGGCTTGACCGTTGTCTTGCCCTCGCCTGAAACCGCAATCTGGCGCGGCAGCTCGCCTTCAGGCCGCGTTTTTAAGAGCTTTACAGCTGATACCGTAAAATACAGGATTAATACCGCGAGAAAGACGCTCCCCAACGCAACCACGCGGCTGGCATTTCTCGCTCCGATCATTTTTTCAAAACCATTTGTGTTTTCGTTCATAGAAATGTTTTTACCATTGATAATGTATCTGTCCTTTTTAGTATACCACCCATCCAACTCTTTTCAAAGTGGATAAAAAAGGACAGAATTGGATCATGGAAACCGTAATAGAAAATCGCCGGGCAAGATTTGATTACGAAATTCTCGAGACTATCGAGGCCGGTATTGAGCTGTTCGGTTTTGAGGTAAAGTCCGCAAAAGCGGGACACGCCCAAATCAGCGGCTCATTTGCAATCATCCGGGACAACCAGGCATGGCTCATCGGCGCGACCATACCGGCATTTCAGCTTGCCAACGCGCCCAAGACTTACGATCCTTCGCGCACGCGGCGGCTGCTGCTGCATACAAAAGAAATCAAATCGCTCATTGGCGGCGCGGCGCGCAAAGGATTGACAATGGTGCCTTTGAAGATGTATAATAAATCGGGCTATGTGAAGCTTTTGATCGGACTTGGCAGGCATAAAAAGAGCAGCGACAAGCGCGAGGTTATCAAACAGCGCGAGTCCAAGCGCGAGATTGAACGGACTTTGAAAACACGATAAATTTTTATTTTGGGGATGATCGGCTTCGATGAGGGCATGGCGTGTGACGCATCGAGTCGAGGGTGGCAGGGAACCTCGTACCAATCCCTCCGACCAATACGTGCAAACGTATCTGAAAAAGCAAAAGGAGTTGCCGTCAACTGGTTTGGCGCGGCTCAATTTGCTCCCGCATTTGCCTAACGAAAGTTAAGCTCATGCCATTGGCCTGTCCGGCTTGCAGGACAGATCAGCCAGTGTCATACCGCAAGCTTAAGTTGCCATTCTCCGGGAGCGGCAGCTGACATCATACCGGAAACCAGCCAAAGGATTTTGCCGCATTTCTACCTTTGCCCTGGATACCAAACACGGCTACGCTCGTACCAGTGCCAGCACAACATCTTTCACACGGGGGTTCGATTCCCCCCATCTCCACTCGACTCGTTCCTCACTTACGTTCGTCACTCGCTCGTGGTAAACCACTTGCAAGGTCAGCCTACGAGAATGCATTGACTTTATTCCCCCTATCCTGTATAGTCCCATACGTAAGGCTATTTATCAGTTTTTTAAACTTTTTTACTATCCAACGACGCTATCGTATCAATCAACTTATCCGCACGACCCCGATCCGAGTCATTGACGACGAGGGCGCGAATCTGGGCGTGATGGAAACCACCGACGCACTTCGTCTCGCCAACGAACGCGGGCTTGATCTTATCGAGATCGCCCCGACTGTGAAGCCGCCCGTATGCAAGATCATGGACTATGGGAAGTTCCGGTACGAGCGGGAAAAAAACGAGCGCGAGCAGGGCAAGAAACATAAAGATACGAGCGAGGTAAAGGGAATACGGATCGGGTTTCTGACCGGCACCCACGATCTCGAGCTTCGAGCCAAGAACATCAAGAAATTTCTTGACGAAGGCCACAAAGTGCGCATAGACATGAAGCTGGTCGGCAGGCAGAAAGCCCATGGTGCGCTGGCGCTTGAAAAATTTAATGCGTTTCTCGAAATGATTCCCACGGATTTTACCGTAGAGCTTGCTCCAAAACGCCTTCCCCATGGATTGCTTGCGGTTATAACGAAAAAATAGGGTTGAGGTATTAGGGTGTAGAGTTCTTTTCTATACCCCATACCCTCGACTCTAAACCCTACTTCAATGCGAAAAGCTGTTCTCAAACGAATTAAATTCACCCGAACCGGAAAAGTGCTCCGCCGCCGCGCGGGACATAATCATTTTAATGCAAAGAAAGGCCAGGGCGAACAAGGCCGCAAAAAAGGCATGCTCGGCTTTACCCCTGCTCTTGCGAAAAAAATGAGAGCATACGCTAATAATTAACGTAAAACAGAGAACGTAAAACGATAGAGAGGAAATAGGACTGGCATTTCTTGTGTATCGTGCTACGTGTTACGTGCATCGTGATTTATGACCAGAGTTAAACGAGGAACCATAGCCCATAAGCGCCGCGAAAAATTGCTCAAATATGCAAAGGGATTTCGTTGGGGGCAGAAAAATAAAGAAAAGCTTGCGCGGCAGGCCCTGCTGCACGCATGGCCAAATGCATTCGTGGGACGCAAGCAGAAAAAGCGCAGTTTCCGCCGCCTCTGGCAGGTGAAAATCGGCGCCGCAACCCGCAGCCAAGACATGTCGTACAGCGCATTCATCGGCGCACTCAAAGAAAAGAAGATCGAACTTGACCGCAAAATCCTTGCCGATCTTGCCGAAAACCACCCGTCTGCTTTTGGAAAAGTACTCGCTGCGGTAAAGAAATAATGTGAGCTCGTTTTAAAAATTCTTAAAATAACTCCGGCATATGTCGGGGTTATTTTTAATTTCATAAATTTTTATTCCCTCCAAAAAATCAGCGAGCAGACAAAGACTCCGACACCCAGAAGTATGATCGTGGGGCCGGGCAGAAGGTGAAAAGCGTGGCTCGCAAATGCGCCTGCAGCGGCGATAAGGGCACCGAGCAGGGTACTTAAAAGAATATAGCTGCGAGCACTCGTGCTGATATTTTTTGCAATGGATGCGGGGATGATAGTGAGTGCGCCCATCAGGAGCGTGCCGACGAGCTTGATGCCAAGCGCCACCACGCCGGAAAAAATAAGAAGCAAGACGAGCTGCTGCACCCTGCTTCCCCCTCCCTGTACGCGGGCAAGTTCATTTGAGACGATAGAAAACAAAAATTTCCGCGTCAGGAAAAATGCGAGCGCCGTGAGTACGATTCCGGCCGCGATCACAGACGCAAACGTCAGCGGATCAAGACTGGGGAACTCGCCAAAAAGCGAATCAAGAATCTCCTCGCCGGGAAGGGACAGGATACCGATGGCAAGACTCGCGGTAAAAAGCAAACCAACCAGCGCATCGGACGGCAGGCGCGTGTGCTGTTCAAGATACCAGACGAGAATTGCGGCAGCCAAAAGAAACGACAGCACCCCCCAAAACGGATCAAAATGATAGATGAGCGCGAGGGCGATCCCCGGCAATGCGACGTGCGAGAGCGCGTCGCCCACCAGCGCCATGCGTTTGAGCAAAATAAACGAGCCCACCGCGCCTGATGCGGCGCCGACAACCAGCGCAATAAGCAATGTTTCAAGAAGTGATGCTTCCATTTGTTTGTTCTATGTCCTATGTTTTATGTTCTACGTTCTTCGGATGGTTGTAGAATGTTCCGCCGCCGTAAATCTTGGCAAGCTCCTGCGGATTTAAGACCTCTTGCGGCGCGCCATGGCAAATCATTTTCTTATTGAGGCACAATACATTGGTGGCGTACTGATACACCACATTCAAATCATGCGAGATCAGAATAACGGTGGTGCCGCGCTCCTCCTGCAAACGATGAAGGATGGCATGCACGGTCTGCTCCCCTTCCGCATCTATCCCGGCAGTCGGCTCATCGCACAACAGCACATCAGGGTGGTTGAGCATGGCCCAGGCAATCAGCACGCGTTGAAATTCTCCGCCGGAAAGCTCGCTGACCGATTTTTGCAAAATAGCATCATGCAGCCCCACGATTGAAAGCTCATGGCTGATATGGGCAAGAAATTCGCTTCCCGGCTGCCAGAACTTCTTTGATTTCAAGAGAAAAAATTCCTGTACGGTCATGGGCAGCGACCGGTCAATCAAAAATTTTTGCGGCACATAACCGATACTGACGCCTTTTTGCCATGTGATCATCCCCTGATACGGCACCAACCCGAGCAGGGCGCGAAACAGCATGGTCTTGCCGGCGCCATTTGGCCCGATCACGACCAGCGCCTCTCCCTGTTCAACGGAAAACGAAACGCCATGCAAAATCTCCTCGCGGTCGATGATAATCGAGAGATTCTCAACATCAAGCAGATAGTTTTGATTTTGATGCGATGGCAACTCTATCATATTTTTTCAATTTCTGTTGCTATATTTCTATGTTTTCACCTTTTTCGCTATCCGCGCGAGTTGTTTGTCAAATGTAACGAGCGATGCACCAAGCTTGTCGGAGAGAAAAATAAGCGCTGCATCTGTAAAGGACAGTTTATGCGGGATCGTCGGGTAAAATCCCATTTCGTCAAGCGCATCATTATTGACAATCTTGAGGTCGCGATTGTCTTTTACATACGCAATAAAATTGTCGGCCAACCGCTTGGAATGTTTGTAGGCAAGTATTGTCGTAACCTCCGCAATGACACAATACGGCAGATAGATCATGCCGGATAGTTTTGGGATTGTTTGTTCAGCTTTTCGGTGTTGAGTATCAAAGTCAAGAAAGAGGGCTACCCACACCGAACTATCAACGAGATGCACCATATAAAATGTGGTCTATCGCGCCGCTTACGTTCTCTTTTTTACGACTAATGGGAATGAGATATTGTCTCCAGTCATTTTTACTTATGAAACGATCCTGCCGTTCTTGCCGACGAATAATAATTGTGTCCTTATGCTCGCGCACCACAATACCGCTTCCCTCTCTCAAGGCAAGACGCCGTATCATTTCTTTAGGGATTCTGACCGCAAGACTGTTTCCCCACTTTTGAACTTTGGTAGTCATGGCAATAGATAATTATGTAGATACAGCAAGTATATACAATTCCGCGGGCGGGGTCAAGCTCCATACGTATACACAACCATCACTTCAGAGCCTGCAAAAAGTCCTTGAGCGGACGCGTATTGATAATATCATTCTTGGTCGCCCAGCCGCGGCGGGCCTGGGCTATGCCGTATTCGAGAAATGTAAAATGATCGGCTGCATGCGCGTCCGAGTCTATGGTCATTTTTACCCCTGCTTCCACGCATTTTCGAATGTACTCGTCTTTCAGATCAAGCCGCTCCGGCGATGCGTTGATTTCCAATACAGTACCGGTGCGTTTTGCCGCGGCAATGATCGCATCAATATCCACGTCAACGGGCGGCCGCTTGTTAATCAGCCGGCCGGTCAGATGGAAAACAATATCAACATGCGGGTTTTCCATGGCGCGAATCACGCGTTTTGTCTGCTCTTCGCGCGAGAGCTTGAAATACGAGTGGATCGAGACTCCGACCACATCAAGTTTTGAGAGAACATCGTCGGTTAGATCAAGCGAGCCGTCTTTGTGAATATCGCACTCAGTTCCTTTGAGCACATGGCACGTGATCGCCCGGCCACGCAGTTTTTTGTTCACGCGGTCAATTTCCGCCATTTGCTTGATGACTTTTTTTTCATCAAGCCCTCTGGTCATAGCAAGATACTGGGTGTGATCCGTGATCGCAATGTACTCAAGCCCCGCGTCAGACGCGGCTAGCGCCATTTCTTCAATCGAATTATCCCCGTCTGTCCAGTCAGTCTGCACCTGCAGATCTCCGCGAATATCTCCATACCCGATCAGATGCGGTAGCTTGTTCATGCGAGCCGCTTCGATCTCACCCATATTTTCCCGCAATTCCGGCTCAATATACCGAAGCCCGAGTTTTTTATAGAGCTCCTCTTCAGTCTTTCCTGCAACCATTTTCGCGCCGGCCTGTCCGCCTTTGGCGGAAAACAATCCATACTCATTGAGCTTCCATCCCTTTTTGATCGCGCGCTCGCGAAGCGCCACATTGTGTTCTTTGGAGCCGGTAAAGTAGTTGAGTGCCGCACCCCATGACTTTTTCGGCACCACGCGCAAATCCGCATCCAAACCGTTCTTGAGCCGCACATTGGTTTTGGTCTGCCCATGCCCGTACACGTGCGAGATAATGGGAAGCGCGAGAAACTTTTGCATGACCGCCTCCGGCTGTGACGACGCAACCAAAATGTCTATATCTCCTATAGTTTCTTTTCTCCTGCGTATGGATCCGGCAACAGCCGCCTCTTCCGTCTCCGGAAACGAACGGACCAGACTCTCAAGCGTACGCACTTCGGGCAAAATCGAGCCCAGCAGCTTCCGCCCGCCGGATGTTTTCAAAAATTCGATTCCCTTCAGTATTTTTTGTTCCGACTTTTCGCCAAGCCCGGGCAGCGTGCGGATTTTTCCGGCTTTTGCCGCGCGTTCAAGATCCGCAAGATTTTTAATTTTCAGTTTCTGCCAGAGCAGTTTGATCATTTTCGGCCCCACGCCTTGCACGGCCGCAAGCTCGGCAATCTTGACCGGGTACTTTTTAACGAGCGCCGCATGCTCGCGAAAATCGCCTTTTTCTAAAAGCTCCTTCAGATGGTCCGCAATCCCCTTTCCCACGCCAGGGATATCCGCAAATGCATTTCTCCCTTTTTCGCGATACAATCCGGCAAGCTCCGTATCCAGCGATTCGATAGACTGGCCAGCCCGCTCGTACGCGGCCGGCTTGAAAGCCGCGCCTTCCATCTCAAAGAACATCGCCATCTCGTACAATATGTTTGCGATTTCGCGATTGGTCATGGGCTTGTTGAAGTAATTTCTAATTGACCTAATTGCTCTAATTGCTCATCAAATCTCAATCTCCAAATCCCAATACTAACCGCGAATTTTCTTGGTGGTAGGGGAGATTTTTTGGTTTTCCATAGATGGACAACTTGACATAGTTTTTGATTCTGATATACTTATCCTACAAACGGCTTCGGCCTCCGAGATCCCGCCAGCAATGGCGGGATCGTCTGTTTTACCAACATATCAAATTTTTCATCTAATTCTTTAAACTCCTTTATCGAGAGAACATTAATTTTACGCAAAAGGCGTTTGCTGTCCAAAAGGCGCGTCATGGAAATCTTTTTTCATATTTTTTTCATCTCACGAGTTTGCGGGGAAATGGAGATTTGGGAGAAAATCGTGAGATAAAAACAGATAGTTTTTTCAGTCGTTATTCCACTGCCGGAGGCGTGGTTTCGGGTGGAGTTTCGGGAGCTGGTTCAGATGCGGCAGGCGAGGTTGCTTCCGGTTCCGGAGTCGCTTCCGGTTCCGCAGGCGGAGTTGGTTCAACTGCGTTCACCACTGGTGGCTCGGGTTCGGGTTCCGCTATCGAAGCAGGAGCTACCACTCCTGCTTCCCCTCCTTGTAAAGAAGGGGCTGGGGGAGGTGGAGATAGAGCATCGCACGCGCCGGATGCAATTTTAATAACATCGTTTTCTACAATCACGCACTTGGGCTGGCTGGTCGCTTTATCATAAATAGTAATCCCCTCCGGCTTCTCTGCAGAACCAAATATGGCATGTTGCGCTTTAAGCACCTTTGTCACCACCTCATCCGTCACCACCTTGGTAGTCATGAGGGTCCCCTCCTCATCTATGCTCCACTTGCCCAGATAGCCTGAAATCTTTGATACATCAAGGATTCTATGGCCTTGCATATTGAGATGCGCGGCAAGATTGGCAGTGGTGTCTGTAATG
>JACQRW010000010.1 GCA_016206285.1 Candidatus Sungiibacteriota bacterium | reverse complement strand
GGCCTGCCCACGTTTGCCTCCACGCTGAATTCGCGCTTCATGCGGTCAACCAAAAATTCCAGAAGCAGCTCGCCCATGCCCGAGATAATCGTATCTCCGGTTTCCAGATCCCCCTTGATGCGAAACGTCGGGTCCTCCTGGCTCAATCGGCGAAGCGCCATACCCATTTTTTCCTGATCTGCTTTTGTTTTTGGCTCGATTTTCAGAGACACCACCGGCTCCGGAAACACGATCTTCTCAAGAATAAGCGGGTGCTCCGGATCGCAAATCGTATCGCCCGTGTACGTATTTTTCAATCCCACTATTGCGCCTATATTTCCCGCACTGATTTCTTTCAGCTCCTCGCGGGTGTTTGCATGCATGCGCAAAATACGGCCTACGCGCTCCTGTTCCCCTTTGGTCGCGTTCAATACGTACGATCCTGCTTTCAGCGTACCGGAATACACGCGGAAAAAGGTCAGCTGGCCCACATACGGGTCTGACTGCAGCTTAAATGCAAGCCCGGCAAATGGCGCATCATCGCTCACCTCCCGCGTCTCTTCGGCTCCGGTTTTTTCGTTCATGCCCTTGACCGGCGGCAAATCAAATGGAGCCGGCAGATAATCTATCACGCCGTCAAGCACCAGTTGCACGCCCTTATTCTTCAAAGCCGACCCCGCAAATACCGGCACCAGTTTGTTTGCCAGAGTGGCGGCGCGCAAAGCCTTTCGCAATTCCACTATTGAAATTTCTTTTCCTTCCAGATACTGCTCGGTCATGGTATCATCGGTTTCTGCGATTTTTTCCACCATATTGTGATGCCATTTTTCCGCATTTTCTTTGAGCGCGGCGGGAATATCCGAAAGTATAAGTTCCTCCCCATGCTCGCCATTAAAGGACACGGCTTTCATACGCATTAAGTCAATCACGCCTTCATGTTCCTGTTCGTGTCCGATAGGAAGCGTTACCGGTACGGCGTTTGGCGTGAGCCGGTCAAAAATAGATTGCAGCGAGCGGTCAAACGATGCGCCGGTGCGGTCAAGCTTGTTGATAAAGCAGATGCGCGGCACATGAAATTTATCTGCCTGGCGCCATACGGTTTCTGATTGGGGCTCCACTCCGGCAACTCCGTCAAACACCACAACCGCGCCGTCAAGCACGCGAAGCGATCGCTGTACTTCTACGGTAAAATCAATGTGTCCCGGGGTGTCAATGATATTGAACCGGTATTCATTTTCTTTTTTGGCATGTTCCTCCTCGGACAGATAGGTCTTGCGCCAAAATGCAGTAGTTGCCGCTGCCGTGATCGTAATCCCGCGCTCGCGTTCCTGCTCCATCCAGTCCATGACCGTATCGCCCGTATGCACTTCGCCGATCTTGTGCGAAACGCCCGTATAAAAAAGCACCCGCTCGGTCGTGGTGGTTTTTCCCGCGTCAATGTGCGCGATAATGCCAATATTGCGTATTCGTTCTAATGGGTATTCAGCAGCCATAAAAAGAGAATAGAGATTAGGGAATAGAGATCAGTCTTAACTTCTTTCTCACTAATCCCTAACCTCTAATCTCTTGATTTTACCAGCTAAAGTGCGCAAATGCTTTGTTTGCTTCGGCCATGCGGTGGGTATCCATGCGTTTCTTGATCGCAGTGCCTTCGTTTTTGGAGGCAAGCATCATCTCTTCGGCAAGTTTCTTGTGCATGGGTTTGCCCTTTTTGGCGCGTGTGGCGCCCAAAAGCCATCGACACGCGAGCGCAAATTTCCGGTCTCCCCGCACCTCGCGCGGCACCTGGTAGGTAGCGCCTCCGATCCGGCGCGATTTTACTTCCACGGTCGGCCCCACATTTTCTATCACTTTATCAAAAAGCACCAGCGGCTCCTGCTTGTATTGCTCCTGCAAAACGTCAAACGTCCGGTACACCACTTTTTGCGCAACGGACTTTTTGCCCTTTTTCATCACGTAGTTGATGAATTTTGCAACCGTAACGCTCCCGTACTTCTGGTCGGGCTGAATCTCTCGTACAAATTTGTGTTTGCGTCGCACAGTACACGATACACGTATCACATAACCCGATACACAAAGAAATTCTTGTGAGTCGTGTTACGCGTTATGTGTTATGTTATTTCGCTTTTGGTCTCTTTGCTCCGTACTTACTCCGCTGCTGTTTTCTGCCCTCCACCCCCTGGGTATCAAGCACGCCGCGCACCACATGGTAGCGCACGCCCGGCAAGTCTTTTACTTTACCGCCGCGGATCATGATCACCGAGTGCTCCTGCAAGTTATGCCCCTCGCCCGGAATATATGCCGTTACCTCCATGCCGTTGGTCAGCCGCACGCGCGCCACTTTGCGCAACGCCGAGTTCGGCTTTTTGGGCGTCATAGTAGTTACTTTCACGCATACCCCCCGCTTAAAGGGCGAGGCATACATCACCGGCCGGTTTTTAAGGACATTAAATCCCCTGCCCATGGCAGGCGCCTTTGTCTTATATTTGCGGACAACCCGTCCGTGCTTGATCAGCTGATGGATGGTGGACATAGAAACAATAGGTCGAGCTTAGCTCGATGGGAACACCATAGCAAACATTCCCTTTTTCGTCAATCAAAACGGGGCGCTGCCGGTAATGAGCCGGAAAAGGAGCAGCACAATTGGCAAGAGAAAACCGGAGAAGAAGAAGATAAAAGTCAGGAGCAGGATAAATCCGTATTGGGTGAGAAAGGTTTCCACTTCGTGCCATTTGTACGGAAGCAGAGCAAAGAGTACTTTTGACCCGTCAAGCGGAGGAATAGGCACAAGATTGAAAAGCGCAAGCACGAGATTAAGCACGGCAATGGTGCTTGCGATCGTGAGAAAATTAAAAAGGAACGTACCGGAAAGATTATATTGCAGTGCCGGCACAAAGCGGATACACAATCCGAATGCGAGCGCAAGCAAAAGATTTGCAGCGGGACCTGCAGCGCCCACGATCGCAGGCCCCCATTTTTGGTTACGGAGATTATACGGGTTGTACGGCACTGGTTTTGCCCAGCCGATGATCGGCATGTGAAAAAAAGCCAGAAGGCCCGGCAGCAGAATTGAGCCGAAAGGATCAAGATGGCTGACCGGATTCAGGGTCAGGCGGCCCGCATACTGCGCGGTCCGGTCTCCCAGTGCCAAAGCCGCATAGCCGTGCGCCACTTCGTGTATGATCACCGAAAACACGATAATCAATATCTGAAAAATAACCTGCATTGCATTTTCCATACAAATAAAGTATAATGCGAATATTACGAATTTTTATACGAATACCGCAAATGTATGGGATTTATTCGCAGCATTTGCATAGATTCGTAGATTCGCATTTTTCAACTTATGAAAATCTGTACTATCTGCGGCAAAGGATCGGTCAAGGGCGGCGTGCGCTCGTTCCTGCGCAGCCATTATAACCCGACTGCGTCAGTTCGCAAACACCCCAACCTCCAGTGGGGCAAATTAGACAATGGCGCGCGCGCCAAAATGTGCGCCAAGTGCCTCAAAACCCGCTCCCGCGCACGGGCGTAAAATTACGGGAAAATAAAACTGACCCACTTCACAATCCTACCCCACAAGGTGGGATTATTTGTTTTTCCTTCATGAATAACAACGGATAGGTAAGTTATTTACCGTCCGTGTTTTTCTGAGTGGCGCATCATCAGCCACAACATCAAGATGATGGCACCCGCGCCTGCATAGATTAAAATAAATCCATCCATAGAAGTAATGATTACGATTTTTTTAATGCGGAGTAAGCGAATTTATATGCCGCTCCGGTTACCACAATACCTATTCCGATTACAGACCATGATGTGTGTTGGGCAACAAGCTGTTGTATGACCAGCGATCCAAACACCAGCAAGGCAAACCGTTCGCCCCAATCAGCAAGTTTCTCGTATTGTTTCTTCTCACCCGCATCCATATAACCAAGTATAAACCACATAGGTCTTCTGTCAACACTCACTGCATCTTCCTTTTTTCGTTTTTTTATGCTACAATCCAGCCATGAAGATCATTCCGGTTTCGTATCAAGACGCGGCAAAGAAAAAAAATATATTCATTCCGCTTTTCAAAGAAGACAACCTCGCGAAGCAGGAGCTTTTTTCGTGTCTGCCTGATTCGGTAAAAACCGCAGTGGCAAAACTTGCCAAGGAAGAATTTAAGGCCGACGAGGGAGAGACAAGATCGGTCTGGTTTCCAAGCGGGACTACTAGACGCGTGCGGCTGTTCGGGCTTGGGGAAAAAGCAAAATGGAACCCGCGGCGGACGCAGGTGCTTGCGCGCAATTTTGTGCGCTATGCCAAAGGAGAGCGGATTGATGAATTTGCAGCAGTACTATCCCCTACTTCTAATCCGCCGGTCGGCGGACTGAAAGACGATGCTGCGCGTTTTGCCATGAACGCACTGATGGCGGATTTCGAGTTCAATAAATACCGGCAAAAACCAAAAGACGGGTGGCCGGAAGTAAAGACGGTATATCTGGCCGGAGACACAAAAGATCTCGCGGAAACGAAAACCGGAATTGAAGCAGGCATGATTATCGGCGAAGAAGTGAATTCATGCCGCCATCTCGCAAATACCCCGGGCAGCGATATGACGCCCTCACTTCTTGCTCAAGCTGCACGGGATGCATCAAAGAATAAAAAAATCCGTGTCCGCGTGATGGAGGAACCGGAGATGAAACGTCTGCATATGGGGGGCATTTTGGGAGTTGCCTCCGGATCGGATGAAAAACCAAAACTAATTATTCTGGAGTACTTTGGTTTACCCAAAGCGACTAATCTTGAGCGCAGTCGAAAGAAGTCGAGGAACGGCCCTTCGAGTCCCTCAGGGCGGTTAGAACGACCACTCGTTCTGGTTGGCAAAGGCGTGACATTCGACTCGGGCGGGCTCAATGTAAAGCCGCACCCGCACATGTACGAAATGCACATGGATATGTCCGGCGGCGCCGCAGTCATCCATGGCATTGCCGCGATTGCGCGCCTGAAACTGCCCATCAACGTGATCGGCATTATCCCCGCAGTTGAGAACATGCCGTCCGGTTCAAGCTATCGTCCCGGGGATTTGCTCAAAACCCATTCGGGTAAAGTGATCGAAGTGTTAAATACCGATGCCGAAGGCCGCGTGATTTTAGCAGACGCATTAAGCTACGGCGCCAAGCGCTACAAGCCGGGACTGCTGATTGATTTTGCAACCCTGACCGGAGCCGCACATGGAGCGCTTGGCAACCATTGCTCGGCCATTTTTACGCAGGATGAAAAACTGCAGCAGCATCTGGTTGAAATCGGCAATGTATCCGGCGATCATGTCTGGCCGCTCCCGTTGTGGGACGAATACCTGCCGGAGATCAAAGCAACATTTGGCGATCTTGCCAATATCAGCACAACCAGCGACCGTGCCGGCGGCGCGATCCATGGCGCAAAATTTCTCGAACAATTTGCCGAAGGCAGCCGATTTGCGCATGTGGACATTGCCCCGCGCATGACCACGATCGATTCCGACTGCATGAGCAAAGGCGCATCCGGCGTGGGCGTGCGATTCATCGTGGAGCTGGCAAAACAATATCCGAAACTTTGATAATTCACGACCCGCCTTCGCGGTCTTCAACGGGCTTCGCCCGCCAAAGCCCGCTTCGGCGGGCGACGGCGGGCTGTAGTATAATGGCAGTACGCGAGGCTGGGGGTCTTGCAGCCCGGGTTCGATTCCCGGCAGCCCGATAAAAAACTCTCCGCGCAGGTATGCGCAGAGAGCTAACTCAAAAAGCGGTTTCTAATCGCAGACCTCGATATCAGGAATGGAAACTTCACAAATATCTTTCTCTGGATAAAATGGATAGATGTGCTTTTTACTATTCGAGTCAGGCACAAGAATAAGAAATTTACAGTTCCATTCGGTTAACTTGCCAATCAAGACAGAGCGAGCTGACGCCGGCTGTACATGAGGAATGTCACCACAACCTATTATCATACCGGAACGGTACACTTTTTTCCCGACATAAACAACAGGCGGCATTTTTACCTCACTCATTTTTTCGTCCGGCAAGATAATATCGATCTCACCCCAGACCTCAAATTTCGGAGTGTACGCAAACGCATCGCCAAGAATGTTTTCCATATCTTCATCTGGTCCCAAGATTTTTGTGGTCTCGCATACTTTTCCCACCGTATCAAAAAAGAAAAGCCTCACCTCAGCTACACGCGCAAGAATTTTATTATTTTTAATAGAGATAGGGATAGCTGCCATGGGATATCCTCCTTTTTAAAGTTACGAAAAATATAAGATACGCTACCACACTTGGCCGCAAGAAGCAAATGTACGGCATGATGTCCGCACATCTCTTGTGCGCAATCGCAAATCGGCTTATGATATTCGTATGCCGACCAAAGATGAAAATAAAATCCTTGAAGCGGAAGAGCTTCGGGAAAAAATGCTGATCGCGGCCGAAAAGGCCCGTGCATCCGATATTCATATTGACCCGACCGAAGACGCGCTCCTTATCCGCATACGCGTGGACGGAGTGCTGCATGTCTGGGCAAAGCGCCCGCTGCTGGAGCACGAAAATCTCATCTCGCATCTCAAAGTCTACAGCGGACTCGACATCACCCGCCATTCCACTCCCCAGGAAGGCCATTTTGCTTGGATGCCCCCGGCAACCAAGCCCGAGGAAAAAGCTGCGGTGCGCATTTACAACGTGCGCGCATCCTTTTTCCCGACCATCCACGGTGAGGCCGTTGCCATGCGGCTCTTCAACCGGGCCGATCTGCTCATGCGCCTTGCGGACCTTGAGTTCAGCGACAAAGACCGGGCACTTGTCCAAAACCTGATTAACTACCCTCACGGCATGCTGCTTGTGGTCGGTCCCGCAGGATCCGGGAAGACCACCACGCTCTATGCCCTGCTCACCGAGCTCGCCAATGAAAGCAAAAATATTGTCACGCTCGAAGACCCGGTCGAGTACACGCTGCCGCTGGTGCGCCAAAGCCAGATAGACGCGGACCGCGGATACACGTTTGCCGCCGGCATCCGCTCCGTGCTGCGCCAGGACCCGGATGTCATCATGGTGGGCGAGATCCGCGATCCCGAAACCGCCGAAAACGCAGTGCGCGCATCGCTCACCGGCAAGCTGCTCATCTCCACCCTGCATGCGAGCAACAGCATCGGCGCCATCTCGCGCCTGCTTGATATGAAGATCGAGCGCAACACCGTCAGCTATGCCCTATCCGGCATTATCGGACGGCGCTTAGTCCGCCGCATCTGCCAGCACTGCCGCATCCCCTATACTCCGGAACTATCTTTAGTCGAGGCCATCGGCATGGCGCCGCAGGACTCTTTTTCCCGCGGCGCCGGATGCGACCAGTGCGAAAAAACCGGCCTACACGGCTTGATCGGCCTTTTCGAAGTCCTTGCCTTTGACGAAGAAATACGCCGCATGATCATCGAGGGCGCATCCCCGCAGCAGCTTTTCGCCGCCGCGCAAAGAAAAGGATTCCGCACCCTGCATGAAGACGGCATTGAAAAAGTCCGCGCAGGCCTGATCACGCCGGAAGAACTGCTCAAAGCAATTGCGTGAAAGCGCAAAACACGTAACACGTAACACGAAACACCAAAAAAGGAGAAGACTTTATGGGGCTTTTCGGCAAAAATCATCTGACTATAGCAGTTATTATTGCGCTCGCACTCGCGGGCCTTTTGCTTTTTGGATTTTTTCAAACCAAACACAAATATCAGGAAACGCCCGACACCCGGCTGGCAACGGCATTATCCAAAGAAACCGAGGCCGAAAACCCGGCATTTTCATCGGAAATGGAGACCAACGCCCCTTCCCAACAATCCGCTTCGGCATCTTTTTCAGACAGCCCGCCCCTTCAGGCCGCATCCCGGACAACAACAAAAACTCTGCCCCCTGCCGCCACGATTTCGCTCGAAGACATCAAAGCATGCATGAAAAAGTCCGTACAGCAGATCGGGCCGTGCTACGACGCGCTCTTTCATGTATTCTTGAAAACTCGTACGACTGCGGACGCGCTCAAAATCGTGGCGCATTACGAAGAGACGGATGCGCAATTGCGCTATGCGTGCCACCCGGTGGTGCATGCCATCGGCCGCGAAACATTTGCCAAAACGCGCACCGTGCATGATTCGTTTGCCGCGTGCGACCAGACCTGCCACTCAGGCTGCTACCACGGTGCGATGGAGCGCTTTATCCGTGGAGATCAGGCAGAAAACGGCGGGGCAAAACACATCACCGAAAAAGAGCTGGCATCTAAAACCGTTACTGCATGCCCGGCCAACCAGCCAAGCCGATTCCGTTTCCAGTGTTTGCACGGCCTGGGGCATGCGCTGCTTTTCTCGCTTGAGTACAATCTCACGAAAACATTGCAGACATGCGACAAGCTGGGCACCGCATGGGACCGCAGCTCATGCTGGGGCGGCGCATTTATGGAAAACCTGTTTCCGGCAGATCCGGCAAACAGCGATATAAGCGCCACCGACTACCACTACCCATGCAGCAAGCTTGGCGAGCAATATAAAACCGACTGCTATGTTATGCAGACTACGCGCATGAGCGCCATGGGGCTTGATGCCGCAGGCCTTTTTGACGAGTGCCGCAAAGCAGGCGCATACGCGCTTGCATGCATCCAGTCCATCGGCCGGGATCTTTCCAATGACGCGCGTATCAAAGACCCGCGTCTTACGGCCGAGAAGTGCGAACTCGGCCAGACCGATGCAGAACGCCAGTCCTGTATCCGCGGCGTGATCTACGCGCTCATGGATAACACATGGGACGGCAGATATGCATTCCCGTTATGCCAGTCATTTTCAAGCAATGCAGATCGGGCATACTGCGCCGGCGCGAGCGCCCGTTATCTGCAGACAACTTACGACAAAACAAAAGAAATCATCTTAAAAGACTGCGTATTACGAACGAAAGATCAGACCGCATGCGAGGAAGCGGTAAAGGAGTTGTGACGCAATATTTTGGTTATCCACAGCAGTGATATTGACAACACTCATGCAAGGAAGTATACTATGGACAGATGACGAGTTTGCTATGATCGATACTGGTCGATTCCCCGAAGAGCCCCGCAAGGGGCTTTTCTTTTTAACTCAATTTCTCCCCGGCCCATCTCTTCCATGCGGCCGACAGACGAAACATCTTCACCCGGTTGTCCGCGTACTTTTTGATAGTCTCTTCAATGACAGCCCGGTGGCCATCATCGGCATAGATGCTGCGCACCTGCTCCAGATACACGATCATACGATTAGAGCCGACACGGGCGCGTTCAAGCATGGTAATGCCCTCGGCCGGAAAGTCGAACCGCAGGGAGTGCGCCTCGGCAATCCAGCGCGGAATTTCAAGCGACAGTTTGAGCAAGTTATCGCGAAACGGATACTCCGGCAATGCCACATCGCCACTGCTATTTGATGAGACCAGCGGGTACACATCTTTAGCAATCACCACTGCCGCATCAAGCGCTTTTTGGTACACTTCCAAATCCCGAAAGCTGCGGATCGGCTTTTTCGCGCCATACCGCTTTTTGGGATCATATGTTTTTCGCTGCCATACCATTGGTCTTCTGTACATGATTTATATAATACCGAACTTATCCACAGATTTCTATTGACAAAAAGGTATAAATGCCTTACCTTAAGAACTAAGGGTAGCAATCCTGCGATGAACGGTTCCGGTCAACTCCCAAAGGGCTCCGTAAGGGGCTTTTTGTTATGCCGACGTTTTGATATAATAGAATTGTGGACATGAGGGCCGAGTCCGATCGGCATCGGGAGCAGGATTGCTACCCTGCTCTAAGGGGTTCGACTCCCCCTCGGTCCACGCCTAAAAAGCCACCCGAACAGGCGGCTTTTTAGTTTTCCTGTTCCTAACCTTTTTCTTCAACACCACGTGCAACGGAAAAAACTCGTAATAATTTTTGTCATCAAACCACGCACAGCGAAACTCGTAAAGACGCAAGCCGGTAAGCCGCGAGAGTGCCAACGCATAGATCATGAGTTGAGTCACGGCGTTTTCCTTTTTGGCATTGGGCTTGTAGTCCAAAATATGGATGGCGCCGTTGCGCACCTGCACCATGTCAATATGGCCGGTAAGGTATTGGTCAACCTCGAACGGGATCTCGAATTTCAATTCTTCCCGCATATAGCGTACATCTTCTTTATCAAGATAGATCGGCAACTCCGTGGCAACCGTGACCGAGTCGTTGGCAATCATGAATTTTTGCAGGGTCTCGTGGCGGAGTTTGTTGTCCGTGACCGCCTGCAATACAAGTTCGGCAAGGAGCACGGCGTAGTTTCGCTTCTCGGTAATACGCACCTGGTCAAGATTGAATTTCGCTTTCATTTCGGAAGAACGCTTGCTTTCCCGGAACAACTGATGCGGGCATTCGTCCACCACCGAGTTCAGCAATTCTTTGAGCGCGGCAAAGCGGTAGTGTTTGTACTCTTCGAGTACGAGCGCCATTTTGGCGCGGTGATACCGGAAGTGATACATTTGCCGATGCATCATCTTCGAGCTTTGGATGATCTGGTTCGGAGAAAAGAGCTTGAGCCCGTAGGCACGCATGCGGCCGTAGGCGCAGACATCGGCAAACTCTTTGACCCAACCGGCAAGCGTGGCAGCATCTGCTTTGAGTCCATAGCTCAACTCCAGAAACCGCGCGCTTTGCTCGTATGAGAAGCCGACATTGTAGTAGCTCACGCCATCAAGGATCAGCCGTGCCGGATACTGTTTGCCTTTGATCTTCTGTCCGGTAAAGGTGCGGTTGCAATCCTGGCAGAGATACAGTTGCACGCTCTCATGTTTCTTTTTGCGCTTGCCCCGCTTGACGATGTTTTTGCCCTCGCAATAGATGCATCGGGACACGGAAAAGGTGTTGGCGAGTGTGGCGAATTTCTGTTCGGCGGTTTTGGTCTTTTCTCCGCTTTCTGCTATGGCGGTCTTTTTGTATCCGCGCGTATCGTCAAATATGCCTTCGGGTTTTTCCACTTGTTGCGCCGTTTTCATATCACGACTTGGCAGAGTTATTTTGGTGCTTCTCACGGCTTTTGCGCGTGATTTTCAACTTTTTCGGCGTAATTCGTTTTCTTCACCCGCATTATGCTACTTTTTTATCAAAAAACGACCTTTTGTTTTTTCCTAATCATGTGAGTCAACAAATGGCTTTAGCATAAGTAAGCCGTTTCAATATTTTGCGCTTGGAAAATCTCACGAGTTTCAGCGCTGAAATCTCACGAGTTTGCGGGAAAATAAGAGTTTTTAAGAAAATCGTGATACAAAATTGACCTAGTTTTTACCCGTTACGGTGTTGTTGAAGTTGCGGTTTCTGACGAAGTTCCGGCAACCATTTCCTCTGTCGTGGAAGCGGTTTCTCCGACGTCCGTCGGAGTTTCGGTCACCGGTTCCGGAGTTGCTTCCGGCTCCGGTGTCGCTTTTGGTTCTGCGGACGGAGTCGGAGATGTTGCTTCGGGGTCGGGTACGGGTTCTGGAGATGGAGTGGGCTGGTTTAAATCCTCAGATGAAGAACTACACTCGCCTTTCTCGCTCTTTACCGTTCCATTGTCAACAAAAACACAATAGTATTCTCCATTCGTTCTATCGCGAGTAGTCAAACCGCTTTCTACTTTTAATTTTTTCGTCACCACCTCATCAGTCACCACCTTGGTAGTCATGAGGGTCCCCTCCTCATCTATGCTCCACTTGCCCAGATAGCCTGAAATCTTTGATACATCAAGGATTCTATGGCCTTGCATATTGAGATGCGCGGCAAGATTGGCAGTGGTGTCTGTAATG
>JACQRW010000009.1 GCA_016206285.1 Candidatus Sungiibacteriota bacterium | reverse complement strand
GATCAACTTCCTGGGAGACATCAACCTGCAGGGCAACACCGTCTTTGACGTTAAAAAGATCACCGGATATCTTGGCACATGGAGCATTGATGAAGAAGGCAAGCTGATCGCAGTCAAGATTGAGACGGGGGAGTTGACGGTCGGGTCCCCGGACAAGCCGACGGGAATTACGATTTATGATAAAAAAGGCAAGCCCGGATGTCTGAGCGTTGAAGATGTTGAAACGGGACAAATGAAAGTAGTGCCGGGGGTATGCGGTTCGGCTCCGCTCCTCTCCACAAGGGTCGAGGCTCTCGAGAGCACCACGAGCGGGAGCGGGGATAATTCTCAATTGCCAATTACCCCCGAACCACAAGCTTCGCTTGGCTACGGGGCAGGCAATTCTCAATCAAGTATCAATGATACAATTATCAATGAGACGGCGAGCACAATGCCTGTAGCGGAAGAGACAGCGACCAGTACGCCGTCCGCATCGTCCGAACCCGCGCCTGCGTCGGATTCGACCACCTCGACAAGCTCGGGACAAGCAAGCTCACCGCAAGCAACTCCGGAGCCGGAGGCAACCCCGACTCTCGCACCTGAAACTTTGTCCGAAACCGCGTCTTCGACAACGCCGTAGGACGGAAATACCTAATTCCTAATTGACCTAATCAAATCCCAATAACCATTTTAGAAATTAGAGTAATTAGGGCAATTAGAAATTCCTCTGGCTTTCGTTGCTTGACCATTTTTCGCATTTTTGATACACTTTTTTCATGTTAGTAATCCGACTTCAGCGCGTAGGCAGAAAAAATGATCCGGCATACCGCATGGTGGTGGGCGAGCGGCGGTCCAAGCCGCAGTCAAACGGCATGGAAGTGCTTGGCTCGTACCATCCCAAGACCAAAGAGACCATTTTGAAAAATGACCGTATTTTGCATTGGATGTCCAAGGGCGCGCAAGTGTCGGACACGGCGTACAATATGCTGGTCTCCAAGGGAGTGGTCAGCGGCAAAAAAAGAAGCGTGGTAGCTGTCGGGAAATTAAAAGCCCGTACAGTTCCGGCACCGGCTGCACCTGTGGAAGAAGCCGCATCATAAAAAGAGATAAGCAAATTATTACTGGAAAGGTCGAGAGAAAGCAGTACGAGATTTCAGCGGTCGGCGTTCAGCTATCATGATGGCAAAGGCCGGACACTGAAGTTTTACGACAGCAATGGCAACAATGACACAAGATCAGGAATTTCTCGAATTTGTCGTCAAAGCGCTCGTGGATGTTCCGGATGCCGTGCATACGGAACGCAAAGTGGATGAAATGGGCGTGCTGATCACGCTCAAAGTAGACCCGGCGGATATGGGTAAGATCATCGGCCGCAACGGGCAGACCGCAAAATCCATCCGGGCATTGCTTCGGGTCGTCGGCGTGAAAAACAACGCGCGCGTGAACTTGAAGATCGAGGAGCCGGAAGGAGGCCGCGGCCCGCGGATGATGCGCGAAGACGAGCAGGGAAGCCGTCCCGAAACCCAAGCGCGCATGCGGGACATTGACGAAGTGGTGGACGATCTGAAACTCTAAACAAAAGCGTGAATTGAAAAATCTCCCTCGATTCCAATCGAAGGAGATTTTTGTTTGTCCGGTCGGGAGTGTTTCCGGTTATTTTGGCGCCACTTCGATCAGCGCGGCGCTTGATCCCCTGAAGCGCACTGTGCTTCTTGTGGCAAGCTGCTGCGGAAACGGATATTGTTCAAGCATATCGGATGGGATAATGAGAAAAAAATGTTCCGGGCCGGGCGCGCCAATGTCCGCCGAAGTTATTTTTTTGCCGTTGCTATAGTACTGGATCGTCTCCCAGTACAAGTAGCCGAGTGCGCGAATCGGCGCATCTGCAGGAGCAGCCGCGAGTATCTGCCCGATATGCCGTTCATCTTCTGCGGATGCTTTGATATCATTTGCCGGAGAGAATTCATAGTAGAGAGAGCGTGCCAAGCCTATGCCGATCAGTACCATACATGCGGCTGCGAATAATTCCCGTTGCGAGGCATCGCGCAGGCGCTCGTATAGTTTTTCCGCAGTGAGGGCGATAGAGAGAGCCATAAACGGATATATGGGTACCAGATAAAACAGCAGCTTTGTCCGGGCAACGGCAAACGTGAGAAATATGAACGCGATAATCCATCCGATTGCCGCGAGCGTCCGGTATCGCTCCGGCGCGGTGCGCTTGAGCGCGGGTGTTGCGGCTGCGGCTATAAGGAAAACAGGAATCCACGGCTCGGCAAATCTAAATAAAAGCTTGATGTACGAAAGCGTGGAAACATTCCCGCCGAGAATCGGGTGGCTGAACCGTTTCAAGACATGGTGGAACAGGTACTCATTCCAAAATGCGCTTCCGAAGCGCGCCGACTCGTACAGGTGCCAGGGGAGCAGGAGTGCGAGCATGGCACCTGCGCCGAACCATGTATAGGCACTTTTCAACCACCGCCAGTCGCGGTACGCGATGCTTGCGATGATCAGTATGGGAAAAACAAAAAATCCGATCACGCTTTTCATAAGCACGCCCATGGCGCAGGTTATACCGATGCCAAGATACCAGAGCGGGTGGTCTTTTCCTTTAAGCCGGCAGTAAAAGGCAAGTAGCAGAAAAAATGCCACGGGTACGTCCATGCGTATCTGCCGGCTGGGCGAGAGAAACGTGCCAGTGCTGAGCAAAATGGCTCCGGCCAGGCATGCGATCCATTCGTTTCGCGAGTGTATGCGCGCAATGAGCCAGACGAGCATGACCGTGCCAATGCCCGCAAGTGCTGCGGGCAGGCGCATGGCAAATTCGGAAATTCCAAATACCGCGCTGCTTGCGGCCATCATCCAGAAGTAGAAGGGCGGCTTTTCAAACCATGGTTGTGAAAGGCGTGTAAAACTGATAAAATCCGAAGAGCGCACCGCCTCGGCAAATACCTGGGCGTAGGTGGCCTCGTCGTAGTCAATGAGCGCGTCAGTACCCAGGCGGAATATAAAGAGCCCGATGCCTGCGGCAAGCAGCACGCACATGCAAAACCACTTCCGCCACTTTTGTGGGTCTGTGTGCAAAAATTTCAACGGGTTTCTTGTACTCTCCGGCATAAGACAACAATGATACCTCATCTATTATAGAGTAAGCAGTCGCTCCTCTCAATATCAATATGCGTTTTGACATCATTACCATTTTCCCGAAAATAATTGACGCCTATCTGGGCGAATCCATACTCAAGCGCGCCCGCACAAAAAAGCTTGCGGAGTTTTATGTGCATGATCTGCGCGATTTTACCACAGAGCGCCACCGCAAAGTAGATGACCGGCCATTTGGCGGCGGCCCGGGCATGGTACTCAAAATCGAACCAATCGTCCGGGCGCTGGATGCGATTACGCGTAAAACGAAGAACGTAAAACGTAAAACGAAGATCATACTTTTTTCTGCAGGAGGCAAACAATTTGATTCAAAAATGGCTGCTGACTGGGCGAAAAAATACGATCGTATCATTATGATCGCGGGACGGTATGAAGGAATGGATGAGCGTGTAAAAAAAATCGTTCAAAATTCAAAATTATCCGCCTTTGGCGGAAAAATTGAAAATTTGTCCATAGGCCCCTATGTGCTCACCGGCGGCGAGCTGCCGGCACTCATCGTGGCGGATGCGGTTTCCCGGCACATTCCTGGCGTGCTCGGAGATGCCGAGTCGCTGGAAGAAAAACGCCACGGCGTGGGCGTGCCTGTATACACGCGCCCGGAAGTTTTTGAATGGCCTGCCTCTGGGCGAGGTAAAAAAAAGAAAAAATACCAAGTTCCGAAAGTGCTGCTTTCCGGGGATCACAAAAAAATAGAGGAGTGGAGGAAGTTGCATCGGCGCAAGGGTGCAGTATAATAATCTCAGTTTCTTTTTATAGGAAAATAAGGAGGTGCTGTTATGGCAAAAGGCATGCATGATGGTTATTCCAGAGTATCTTTTGAGGAAATTGAAACAGCATTATGGGCGGGAATCGGAAACTTTAAAAGTAGGCACTCTGAGGCATCGCGCACCCATATTTTTTCGCCGGAAGCTGTTGTATCTATGGAAATGAAATGTTCCAGGTTGTTTGGCGAAAATATAACGGATGATATCCAAACAAAAATTCATACAGCACTGGCTGAAGGGATTGCCGCGTTCCAAAGAAATTGTCCGGTGATGGCAGAGAGGGCCGGGGATTTGTCGGCAGCTTTCGATTTTCTCGCGGCAGAAATTTTGAGTTTATTGATCCAGAAAAAGACCTTGCTAAACGCGTAAGGTCTCTTTTTTTGTTATTCTTACCAAGAATAGTATACTATCAACGATAGCATTTAATTTTTTTTGCATGTCAGATAATTTCCGATTTCCAAAAAACTTTTTATGGGGGGCTGCAACTTCGGCGCATCAAGTCGAGGGCGGCAATCATAATGACTGGAGCGAATGGGAATCGGCCAATGCTGAACGGCTGGCTGCAGAAGCCGAAAAAAACTTCGGACATCTGGCGGTGTGGCCCATGATCCGCGAGCAGGCAACGCGGCCGGAGAATTATATCTCCGGTGCGGCGTGCGACCATTACCATCGGTTTCGCGAGGATTTCGATATTGCAAAATCACTTGGACACAATGCGCATCGGTTTTCGATCGAGTGGTCGCGCATTGAGCCGGAAGAAGGGAAGTTTGATGAGAAAGAAATAGAGCATTACCGCGAAGTTATCGCAGCGCTTCGCGAGCGCGGCATGGAGCCGTTTGTTACGCTCTGGCACTATACGCTTCCGGTCTGGTTTCTCGCACGCGGTGGCTGGCTTGCAGGCGATGCGCAAGAGATATTTATACGCTTTGTATTGCGCATGGTAGACGAATATAAAAATGATGTTACATTTTGGTGCATATACAACGAACCGGAAACGTATGCGCGTCATGGGTATCTCCAAGGGAACAGACCGCCCGAAGTGAAAAATATCATCACGTCATACCGCGTTTTACGGAAATTAGCTCATATTTACGGGGAGTGCTATCTGCATATCAAAAAATCCGTTCCGCGCCTGCAAGTTGGATTTAGCGAAACAATCGTCTATTTTGAGCCCTATAATCAGTTGCCGCACAATATCCTTTTTATGAAGCTCATTAAATGGTGGCGAAACAACCCGTTTCTTTCACTCTACATTGCGCACAGCGATTTTATCGGCCTGCAATATTACTTTCATTCACGCATTCGATTCAATCCTTGGAAATCGCGTTATTGGTTTCAGTGTAACGAAAATAAATCAGTAAACGATCTTGGCTGGGAAGTATATCCAGAGGGAATGTATCATGTGCTCAAAGAGTTGGGGGCGTGGAAAAAGCCCATTTTTATTACTGAAAATGGCATTGCGGATGCACGCGATACTCTGCGTACAGATTTCATCAAAAATCATATTTCGTTTGTACAAAAAGCGATGAGCGAGGGAGCGGATGTAGCCGGATACTTCCACTGGTCACTCCTTGATAATTTTGAGTGGAATCTCGGCTTCTGGCCCCGGTTCGGGCTGGTGGCGGTAGATTATGAAAACGCGCTTGAGCGGAAGATCCGTCCAAGCGCGTACGAATACAAAAAGATTATTGAACAGGCATGACTTGGCTACTCATCGCACTCATCGCGCAAATTATACTCGGCACCTCGGTGGTGTTTGATAAGCTTTTGCTCAAGCGCGGGTTTGTTGATCCCTGGGTGTATACGTTTTGGTTCGGGCTGCTCGGCATGTTCTCTTTTTTGCTTTTGCCGTTTGGCGCGGCACATATTTCGCTTGCCGCAATACCTGTGGCGCTTGTCGCCGGAGCGTTTTTTATCGCAGCCATGCTCTGCGTGTTTCTGGCGATCCGCAAGGCAGACGTTGCGGGTATGCTGGCACTCGTGGGTGCGCTCTCGCCCATTGCAACCCTTACCATCGGGTCCGTTTTGGAACAGCAATTTCTTGGTTTTGGCGATTTAGTCGCATTCGGCATCCTGATCTTCGGCGGTTTTCTTTTCTTTATTACCGAGAAAAAGGAATTGCGCGTGACTGTTTTTCTGCTTGCGTTGGGAGGCGCGCTGTGTTTCGGAATATCCAATGTGCTTACCAAGGTTACTTTTGAGGAGTCGAATTTCTTAGCTGGTTTTTTCTGGCCGCGCATGGGCGGAGTCATATTTGCTCTGGCGCTGCTTCTCATACCGCGCATCAGAAGGCGCATCTTCGCGCTTTCGGAAACGGCAAGCATGGCAAATCGCGGCTGGTATTTTGCAAATCGCGTATACGGGTCGCTCGGCTCGTTTATGGTAAGCGGCGCGATTTTTCTCGCGCATCCCGCGCTCGTGGATGCAACGCAAAGTATGCGCCATGCCGTTATTTTTCTCGCCGGGTGGTTTTTGCTTAAAGAACGTGCGGCAGGGTTGCGCCTGATCGGCAAGATGAGTGCGACCGCCTGCATTGCTGTCGGCCTTATTGCGCTTGGGCTCGTTACCTATGCGGCCGCGCTTCCGGTTGATCCGCATCGAAATATAACGTGGGGGGTCACATTTTCAGACCAATACAGCCGCAAGCTGGGGCTTGACCCCGTCAGAGATGGAATCTCTAACGAGGCTTACTGGCAGGCGAATTTCAACGCCATTACGGACGAACTGCATCCGAAAAAAATGCGGGTGATCGCGTATTGGGATGATATTGAAAAAGATCGCGGCATGTTTGATTTTTCCAATCTTGACTGGCAGATGAACCGGCTTGCCGAAAAGAATATCGGCGCAATTATTGTAGTAGGCATGAAAGAGCCGCGCTGGCCCGAATGCCACATGCCTGCATGGACGCGGGAATTTCCAAATGAATTGGAAACATATGTACTCGATTATATGGAAGAAACGGTGCGGCGTTATAAGGACAATCCCGCTCTCATGGCATGGCAGGTTGAGAACGAACCGTTTTTAAAATTCGGTCTGTGCGCGATTCGTCCGCAGCAGGCGGTTGAACGGGAGATCAGCCTGGTGAAATCTCTTGATGCCATGCATCCGGTTATGGTAACGGACGGAGGAGAATTCGGATTGTGGAGGCGGGCAATCAAGGCCGGAGATATTTTTGGCATGACCATGTATAGGCGCGTCTATCCTCCGTCAGTCGGGAAATATACCGGCATCATAGACTATCCGTTCAGTCCGTCATTTTTTAGATTTCGGGAAAAGCTCAGCCGCTGGCTTACCGGAGAATATGAAAAACCATTTATTGTGATCGAACTGCAGGCGGAGCCGTGGGGAGAGGTTGAAATACCTTTGCTTTCCTATGAGAAGCAGATCAAAATCTTTTCTCCGGATTATTTTCGCGAGACAATCCAGTACGCCAAAGATACCGACTTTGACGAGTATTACCTTTGGGGTGCCGAATGGTGGTATTATGCGAAAGAAAAACAGGGCGATAGCCGGTATTGGGATATCGCAAAAAGTATTTTTTGAATTTCTAACAATGTTCTAAGACGATCGTCGGTAAACATTGTTAGAAAAGTTATGCCAAGTATTGCAGGATATTGCAAGGCGTTTATTGTAATCTCGTTCTTAATTAACAAACTTCGGACGATCGTGAGATGATTGTTTAGAATCAATTTTTATGAACTTGGAAAAATTGGGCTTGACAGATATTGCTGTCTTGCTATACTCATTTTACTATTGAAATGCGGCCGATAACCGCTCTTCTGGGGTATCCGCTTTCGCCAGTTGGCGAATAGCGGACTGGAAGACCACAATTTCACAATAGAGTTGCCATGGTTTTCGAAAGAGTTGCCGCTTTTGCGAGAATCAATGACCACGTAAGGTTCTGACAAATCGGAACTTTGCGTGGTTGTTGTTTGGCTGAAATGACGGTTTACCCTGAACGGAGTTGAAAGGAAAGCAAATTTACAATTTGTGAATCCCAAAACAGTTGGCAAGAAGACTTGTCCTGAGCGAAGTCGAAGGAGAATTATCTTTTTCCAGCTGTTCCGATTTAGTATGGTCAGAATTTTTCTGACTTTTAAAGAGGATTTGATCCTGGTCCAGGATGAACGCTGGCGGCGTGGATAAGGCATGCAAGTCGAACGGGT
>JACQRW010000008.1 GCA_016206285.1 Candidatus Sungiibacteriota bacterium | reverse complement strand
TCAAAAAAATCAAAATCAAGATAATACAAAAGCTTCATGAGCTTCAGCTTGCCCAATGTGCCATTGCGAATCTTATTTGCGAAGAAAAGTACCGTATGTATGTACTTTTTTTCATTTATTTTAGACGCTTTAACCATAGTTGCATCATACCACAAATATACAAAAACTACACGTTAGCATTAAATGCCGTATGTAACACCGATTGCTCAAGAGCAATGAAGTCGTTGGCGGTCTTGGCTTGAGCTTGCCGAAGGATTCGGATTTTGTCACTCAAGGTATCCAGCCGCGCCACGATTTTTTTCTGCTCCGCAACCGGTGGCAACAGAATTTTTATTTTTGCCAACTTTGAACCGTTTACATTCGGCTGTGCCATTCCGACCTGCTCGTGAGTGATTTGTTGCCAGTATTCAGGTGATTGAAAAAAATAGTAAAGAAATTCCGGGACTGTAGCGCTTTTTGCTCGCAATCGGATTAAATATGAAGCATAAACCGCGTCTCTCGGAGCATCGGCTATTAAAAAACTCTTCCCAACTGTCGCACCAGTTCGGGCAAACACGATATCTCCTTTTGCCAATCTGTATTTTTCTACATCAGGACATTTGCAATACGGAACAGCGTCCCAGTCTACTTTTCCATCTTGTATGTCTGTAATTCTCAAAAACTTTGGACCGACATGGTCTCTTGCGGAAGAGGCCGTGAACCCATATTGTGGGTGTTCGCAAATTTCTCCCAACTCTTTTTCTTCCCACTTGCCAGACATCCTTACATTCTCAAGTTTGTAAGGATGTTGTTTGTGTGGTGTGGTGGGTTTGGTGAAAATTCGGTGGAGTTCGGCGGGGAGGATGGCTTGGGCGGCTTCTTGGGCTTCGGCGCGCAAGCGCTTAGCCTCCGTAATCTTCCCCAAGAGCTCCTCCAACCTCGCCACAATTTTCCTCTGCTCCCCAATCGGCGGTAGCGGGATTTCGAGACTGAAAATATCTTCATCGCGCACCGCAGGATACGAAGCCCCTTTTTGATGAACCAAAACTTTATCAATAAACTCACGTGATGAGATAAGCAGGAAAAGATATTGAGAATCACAAACATCCGTCCTTGGCGATATAACACAAAAACCAGTAGATGCTATTGCTCCATCAAGCTCATTTGTGATAAATGCGATATTTTCCAAATAAGGTCGCGTAGTGGCAAATACCATATCCCCTGCACGCACTAATTGTCGCGCGCGCCCAGGTGCCTCACTGACCAATAATCGTCTTGATGCTGTGATTTCTTTTCTTCCTGGATTAACGGAGGATATGTCTATATACAAAAAATTATCCGCATACACATCCGCCGGGCGAACGCTTTTCACAGGATTGCAAACCTCCCCGAGTTTTTTTGTCGGATAATTAGTTTTCATTTCGGCCAGTATTCGTAAACACCTAGAGAATTTCTACGCTGAGAAAAACTAACAGGGGGAATGAATTTGGATCTGACTGGAAGCTCTATAAAAATTCCTTTTTTGTATCTGTATGATGGGTCAGAAACAAGAGTCGCGAGTTTAAGAAGATCATATAGACGCGATTTTGGATTCTGATTACTAGTTTTTTTGGCTTCAATAACTATATGATTGCTTCTTGTGCCACGCTTGTGGACGATAATGTCTGGGAAAATTGTCTTTTTAATTATTTTGTGTTTTGAGATTCGCAGCAGAAAGACCCATAAGTCTAGGTCCTCCATGTAATCAACTTTTGGGTCTTCTAGTTGTGTTTTTAGGTCGCGAATATCTTCAGATGATAAATCATTTTGGAATAACTCTTGTATATATGAGTTTTGCTGTTCTAAATTAGTTGCCATTCGATCCAGAAGATCCTTGGGATCAATAGTAATTCCCTTCGCGTGTCCTAAATTCTTATTGTATTCGCAATCTACGTCCCATCTGCGGAATAGTACTTGATAATATTCAGCTAGTTTATGCGTAATCGACCTCTCGCTCAAATCATTCTCAAGTAAATAGCAGTCATTGCGCGTGAGACAGGATAGTCCCATTTTGATTTTTTTAAAGTCATTCATACATCAAGCTTTCGTAGGATTGGTAATCATAGGCACAAGCATATTACCACTAAAGAAAAGTACTTCCTGCCCAATTTTTGCAATGTGTGCTGTATGCAAAAGAGGATATTCAATCACCCGATACTCTTTATAGAGGTTCTTAATCTCATCTACTGCGTCGTACGACACAATCCAGCGAGCATTTTTAATCGCCCGAATTTTTTCACTCACCTGCTTATGGTCATTGTGCTTGTACGCGTTGAGGTAGAGCGATTCTCCCTTAAGATAATACGGCGGATCAAAGTAGAAAATCGTTGAAGACGATGTGGATTTTCCTATTTCTTTTATCAAGTCAAGCGCATCAAGATTGTATACTCGAATGTGATCTTTGTGTGCCGCAATTTCTTGGATTCGTTTGATAAGTTCTTGCTTATTGAAACGACAGTCAATTTTATATTTTCCCTCCTGCTTGAAGCCGCCAATCATGCCGCCGTCTATGATGCCGGAAACATTGGTGCGGTTGAGAAAAAATGTTGAAAAACCAAGACCAAACAATGGTGCTGTATCTTTCTGTCTCTGAATTTCTCGACAGCGACGCCATGTTTTTTCGTTTATTCTTGTATAGCGAATTTTTGATATAAATTTGTCGGTATGATTGAGAATCGCATACCAAAAGGCATAAATTGCCCTGTCGTTGTCGTTTATTGTTATTTTTGACACATGACCGTTTAGTAACAAGAAAAGGGCTACCGACGCGCCGCCGGCGTATGGCTCAATGTAGTGTCCCCCTTTTTTTGTTATTTGATTTTTCTCGCATAGCAAAGCTACAAACTTTGCGAGTTTGCTTTTCCCTCCCGGGTATCTTAGTGGTGAGTAAAACTTTTTCATCCTCTTTTTCTCTTTTTAGCCAAGACGAATGAACCCCATAGTGCTACGAAGAAGCTGTCAAGATTATCCCAGTATTTTTTGAGTTCAGAGGGTATAGGAGATACTTTGTAATCGTGGACAAAATCATGAAAAGTTGTGACCGAAAGAATGCTGTTGTTATCTTTGGTTGCCACCTTGCGCATACTCTTGAACTTAACCTTTTCTTTTATCTTTTTGAACTCAACGGGTGTGGGATTCTTATTGCCTTCTTCGGCGAGACGGCGCAGAACAATTGTATCTTCTAAATGGTCAACAACTTTGAGAATTTTCCCAGCAAGTCCTTTCTTTTCGTCCACTTTTATTTTATGTGTTTCAATGTAGCAATCAATTGAACACTCCATAAATACACGGAAAAGAACCGCGACGGCGTTGGGTGCGCTGTCTACATCAACTTTCTTTTGCAACTCGTCGTAGATAGCGTTGATGCGCGAATTCTGAATGTAAATTGACGAGTTTATCAAAAACTTTCGATCAGTGGAAAGCTGGTTACTTCTCGTGCGAGGTGGAGTGAGAAGGACTTGGTCTCCGAACAGCGTCTCCTTTGTGCTTTCCTTTATTTCTTTCTCTACACGGGTAACATCTTTGACTTGCAAACCAGAAATATATTTATCAATCGCAGGTAATTTGTTCAGTGAACGCGAGTCGACATCGTCGCCCCTGAAGTTCTTTTTTGTCCATACATTATAGGTAATGACTTTGAGCAGGTCATCAAATTTGTTTTGGTTTCGTATACCGATTGTTCCGCTATCAGAAACACTGTACTCTAATTTTCTGCGTGCAGGGGCGCTGTCGACGATACGATAAAAGGTAGTGACGAAGCCCTTGCTAAGTACCGCCTCTTTGATTGCGTCGGGCAAAGAAAGTTTCTTAACAGCATTGGCTAGCTCGACACGCAAAACATCCTTACTCTTTCCGTGCAAGCGTCGTACTGCAAAATTCCTTCGTTCGGGTTCACCCCAACCGACTTCGTTATTTCCTCGATTATGCTTTCTATCTATGAAACGCAATCCTTCCTCCTTTGTTGCCGTTATGTTTGCCTCCAATTTGAAAGAAGTACTGATTTTTGTTTGCTTCTGCAGTCCTTCAAAAAGAGTTCGGATTGTTTGATCGCTTGTGAGTGAGGGATTGAGCAACAGTTTGTACACGACAAGGCGGCGATTACCTTCCAGAACGATATTCTTCCGTTTTAATTGCAACACGACAATCTTTTCAAGCTGGGGCAGGTCAAATTCTTTGGCGACTTCTTTTGCAAACGATTCAATCTTAAATTCTTTCTTTTTCAGGAAGAACTCAATCAATTCGGTTTCACTTTTACTGAAATACTCCTCGGGGAAACGTGGGTTTTCGTCCCATAGCGAGAGACGCTTGATGGAAATTTCCGATTTTCTCCATTTTTTCGTGTCCTGATTGCTCATAGTTCTGCCTTGATAGTTTTAATAATAGCAATTATTGCCTTTTCTTTCCTCTCAATATCTGCCACTAGATCTCCGGGTGATTTATGAACCACAGCGCCCTTACCATTCGGGTTTTTGAAATCGAGGTTGTAGTTGCGTTCTTGAATTTGCTTGATTGAGATTTTCCACGCGTGGTCGGTTGCTTTGCGGTTGCTCCACCATTTTTTGACCGGCAAAAATTCCTCGTGGGTGATGCCGCGGTTTTTGGTGTACTGCTTGACGCCTTCGGGGAGCGGAAGCTGGTAGTACCAGATTTCTTTGGTCCCTCGACGATGCTCGGGACAAGCCGCCTCGTTCTTGGTGAAGAAAATTAGATTAGTGTTCACGCCGGCATACGGGTTGAACACGCCTTGTGGCAGGCGGACGATGGTGTGGACATTGCATTCTTCAAGGAGTTTTTTCTTAATGGCGGTTTTGACACCCTCGCCGAAAAGCGAGCCGTCGGGGAGCACGATGCCTGCGCGACCGTTGGGTTTTAGGAGGTGAATAAAAAGCACTAAAAAGAGGTCGGCGGTTTCTCGGGTGCGAAATTCTGCCGGAAAGTTTTTCTCCACGCCGTCTTTGACAGCGCCGCCAAACGGCGGATTGGCCACAATGACATCCACGCGGTCTTTTGGCCCGTATTCACGCAGGGGCTGGGCGAGCATATCGCCGCGGCGCAGTGTCTTGGGCGTATCAACGCCGTGCAAAATCATATTGGTAATGGCGAGCAGATGCGGGAGCGGTTTTAATTCCACCCCGTGGATCTGGCCTTGAAGCTTCCTCTCATCCGCCGCGGTCTTTACTTCCTGCTTGCGGACATATTCCAGTGTTTCGGTCAAAAATCCGCCGGTGCCGCAGGCCGGGTCAAGCACCTTTTCGCCAAGCGTGGGTGATACCATCTCCACCACAAAGCGCGTGAGTGGGCGCGGCGTGTAGTACTCTCCCGCGTTGCCCGCGCTTTGGAGCTCCTTGAGCAGGTGTTCGTACAGGTCGTTGAAGGCGTGGCGGTCGTCGGCTTTGTTGAAATCAATTTCGTTGATTTTATTGATCACTTGCCGGATGAGCGTGCCGGACTTCATATAGTTGTAGCTGTCGGCAAACACTTCGCGGACGATGAAGGCGCGCGGGTCTTCGCTCTCGTCAAACGACAGATCCTTCAGTCGCTTGAACAGCTGGTTGTTGACGAATTCGAGAAGCCCGTCTCCGGTGATGCCTTCCGGGTCGGTTGCCCAGTTGCGCCAGCGCAGTTCCTCGGGCAGGGGCGAGCGGTATGCGGGATTGATGAGTTCGCGCTCGCGCTCCTTGTCGTCAAAGATTTTGAGAAAGAGCATCCAGACAAGCTGGGAGAGCCGCTGGGCGTCGCCGTCCACACCCGCGTCCTTGCGCATGATGTCCTGGATGTTTTTGATGACTGATTGGATGGCGGACATAGGTTTTTGAATTATCCGGAATTTCCAGATAGTTGAAACTTTTTCTCTTTCGTTGCTAGCAAATCTTATATGGCATACAGTGCGTGTTGGAGCTCTGTAATCGCCACAAGGTATTTTTCGCGGCCGCCAAAGATGTCGTTGACGATTTGGTAGGGCGTGCCGAACTGGTCAAACGGAGACACTTGCAGATCGCCGATATCGTCAATGGCCGTAATGCCTTGGTCGGCATATTTGGCAAGCAGTGCGTCTATGACCTCGCGCGCTTTGCCTTCGTATTTGGAAAAGTAATCTTTTTTGCGCGCGATTTGCGCGCGCTCGTCCCGAGTGAGCGGCTTCTTGCCCCATGCCACATGACAGATAAGGTCAAACGCATCCAGATCTCTGCCGACTTCGGCGGCAAGCTCGGCAAAAAACACACCGCGCTCTTCGAGCTCTTTCAGGATCGCGTCTTTCTGCTCGGCTTTGGTCCATGCGGTTAAGAAGTCATTGAGTGAAGCGTAGCTTTGCAGGATATTGCGCTTGGTGTAGTCTTTGAGCGATTCGGTGATGAGTTTGCCGCGCTCGTCCATGTATTGCACGCGCTCGTTGATGACTTTCACTTCTTTGCCTGCGACATACCATTTTTTCGGTTCGTCGCGGACTACGCCTTCTCCGGTTTCCTGTGTGCCATATGCAATGATGGGTTTCTCCTCGTCGCCGGTTTCCGTTTCGCCATTCTCTTCTTCGGGCGGCATAATCGGCCCTTTTTCTTTTGCTTTGAAAATTACCACCGGATCGCCGTCAAACTTCGGGTCGGCAAAAAGCTCCGTGGCGCCGCGGAAATCCATAATGGTGAAAAACATCTTGCCGTAATCCTCGCGCACGCGCGTGCCGCGACCGATGATCTGCTTGAATTCAATGATTGAGTTGATGCTCTGGTCAATGACAATCAGTTTGACGGTCTGGGTATCCACGCCCGTGGTGAGGAGTTTTGAAGTGGTGGCGATAACCGGATACGGGCTTTCCGGGTCAATGAATTTATCCAATTCGCGGATGCCGTGCTCGTCGTTGCCGGTGATGCGGACGACATAATTCGGATGTTCACTCGCCAGGTCGGCATTGGCGTTTACCAGCTCCCGTCGCATACGGTCGGCATGTTCGGTGTCAACGCAAAACACAATGGTTTTCTGCATTCTGTCGGTAGCTTTCAAGTATTCGGTAATCCTTTGCGCCACGACTTTTGACCGGTCTTCCAACACAAGTGTGCGGTCAAAATCGCTCTGACCGAAGACCTGATCGGGCAGTGGGTTGCCGCGCGTATCAACCTCGCCGACCGTCGGACGATATCCTTCCGCATCCCGATCAAGCGTCACGCGGATCACTTTGTATGGCGCAAGAAAACCGTCTTCAATGCCCTGGCGCAGGGAATAGGTGTACACCGGCTCGCCGAAATAGGTTTGGGTTGAAATGTCTGCGGTTTCTTTTGGCGTGGCGGTGAGGCCAATTTGGGTGGCGCTTTTGTAATACTCAAGAATTTCCCGCCACGAGGCATCTTCGCGCGCCGCGCCGCGATGACACTCGTCTACGATAACCAAGTCAAAGAAGTCCGGCGAAAATTGTTTGAAGATATTCTTTTCTTCTTCTATCCCCGTTAATCCCTGATACAGGCCGAGGTACACTTCAAAGGCCTTATCAATCTGACGGTGCTGGATTTTGGTCATCTTGTCGCCGAAATGTCGGAAGTCGTTCATAATCGGCTGATCGGCCAGAATGTTGCGGTCTACCAGAAAGAGGATCCGCTTTTTCACTCCGACCTTCCACAAACGCCAGATGATTTGGAACGCGGCATAGGTTTTGCCGGTGCCGGTGGCCATCACGAGGAGCAGGCGGTTTTTGCCTTTGACAATTTCTTCGGTGGCGCGGTTGATGGCAACCTGCTGGAAGTAGCGGGGCGACTTGCCGTCAATTTCCTGGTAATAATCCTGGCTGATAACTTTCTCCTGTTCGACGGCGATGCCTTTGGCTTTCACATAGCGGCTGTAAAGCGCGTCCGGAGAGGGAAACTCGTCCAGCGCAATTTCGCGTTCAATGGGTTCGGTTTTCGTGAGGCGGTCGTGCTCAAGGAACGCGTCGCCGTTCCCGCTATAGACAAAAGGAATATCGAGCGCCTCGGCGTAGAGAAGCGCCTGTTGCATACCGGCACCAACGGGATGCTTGTTGTCCTTGGCCTCAATGATTGCGAGCGGGAGATGGCCGCGGTGATACAAGACAAAATCGGCGCGCTTTTTCTCTCCGCGAAAAACGGTTTTGCCGCGCACGATGATACGGCCGGCGGTGAAGCCGTACTGCTCGCGGATCTGTTTCTGCAGATCCCAGCCGGCACTTGTGAGCGCGGGGAGAATGAATTTTGAGCATATATCCTGCTCGGAAAGTTCTTTTTTAGAAAAGTCGGGCATAGGTTTTAAATTTCGGTTTTTTCAAGCAACCACTCCCAGAGCGGTCTGAATTGTATGCTCTTTCCGTCCCGTTTTACTTCTCGTTTTTCATCCCAAGTGAGCACGGTGAGGTTATCCGTCTTCAGCTCGCCGCTCGCTTCTACAAGAGCTTTCGCTTCGCGGTCTTCCACTGCTTGGTTTACCGATTCGTAGCAAACCTGATAAAGCCCAACCACCTCTATGCCTTTTTTAACAACAAAATCCACTTCACGGTTATTCCGCGTTTTGTAATAATATAATTCTCTCTGCGGTTCGTATCCGCGTTTTACTAATTCCATGAAAACGAGATTCTCCATGAGCTTGCCTTTGTCGGGCGAATGCTGAATCGCCTTGGCACTCACAAAACCGTTATCCACGACATACACTTTTCTCGGTGATTTTATCCGCCTGGCAGATTGGTGCGAATGCCGGGAAATGGAAAAAATAAGGTATGCCTCCTCGAGATAGGATATGTATTTTTCTGTCGTTGTCGCACTCTTCAGGTCAAGAACATCTAAAAGTTTCCGGGCAGTATAGAGACTCGCGAAATTATTTACGAGATGCGCCCCAAGCAGGCTTACCTTGGTGGAAAATTTTACCTTATGGCGTTTTACCACATCCTTGAAAAGCAGCGCGTCAAAAAGCACCTGCAAGTAATCCCTTGGGTCAAGATTGCTTACCACTACCTCGGGAAATCCCCCATTCTGTAAATATTTTTCCATCCAATTCAAAAGGGTTCCGTGTTGTTCCGGTAGGGACGCATATTGAGGGTCTATAGTAAATTTCTTTGCCCGCAGAAATTCATTGAAATCGAATGGCAATATCTCTATCGGCATGTGTCTGCCAGTCAAATGTGTAGCGAGTTCCTTTGATAACAGATTAGCATTTGAGCCAGTCAGTATGAGATTGTATCCTTCACGGTGCAAGCGATTCGCAAATAATTCCCATCTTGGCAAATTTTGTATCTCGTCGAAAAGAACTGTCTTTATCGGCCCGTACGCGGCATGCAGTTCTTTCATCAGCGCGTGGGTATCGGTCGCATCCATAGCAGCTACTGCTTCCTCGTCAAAATTGAAATACATGAACGGTCGGCCTTTTAGGAGCATGAGCGAATACACGGACTTACCTGCCCGGCGCGGCCCCAGAACGACTTTTATCAGACTCGAATCCAGCCACTTCTTACCGAATTGGTCTTGAGTTCTTGGCACGTACTCTCCAGCCAAAAGTTGCTCTTTTTGCCGTTTTTGGTTCAAAACTATGTCTTTTTGCATATTATTTTTGGTGTAGTGGACAAGATATACCTTTTTTGTCCAGTACAAGTACTATATTAAACATAAGGGGAAAAGGCAATAGCCGTGAATTATCCTAAAAAATGCTCACTACAATCTGCGGCTGCGCAACAGCACGGCATTCAGGGCTACGATCACTGTCGAGAGCGACATAAAGACCGCGCCAAGAGCGGGAGAAAGAAGAATGCCTTTTGACGCCAAAACTCCGGCGGCAAGCGGTATGGCGATGACATTGTATCCGGTTGCCCAAAATAGATTTTGGAGCATTTTAGCATAGGTAAACTTTGAGAGCCGGATAATCTTTGCGATATCGCGGGGATCGCTCCGAACCAAAATAATGCCGGCCGACTCGATCGCCACATTGGTTCCCGCGCCTATGGCAATGCCAAGATCTGCCTGCGTGAGCGCCGGCGCGTCATTGACTCCGTCGCCGACCATGGCAACCTTCTGCCCTTTTGACTGCAAGAATTTTACTTTTTCCGATTTTTCGTCCGGCAGGACTTTTGCAAAGTACTCGTCAATGCCAAGTTCTCCGGCAACCCATTTGGCCACGTCTTCCGCATCGCCCGTAATCATGGCTGTTTTGACGCCCATATCGCGCAGGGTTTTGATTGCCTCGCGGGACTCTTCACGGATGATATCGGCAAGCGCTATCGCGCCTAGCACTTTGCCGTCTTTTACTATCACGTTAATGGTTTTCCCCTGCTGCGCGAGCGCGTCCGTTTGAGCTTTCATACTGGCAAGAAGCGGCGCGCCGCGCTCTTCGGCAAGCGATACGCTGCCGATAAGCACTTCTGCGCCTTCGATTTCCGCCCGTACGCCCTTGCCGGGGATCCTCTGGAAATTTTTCACTTCGAGCATGCCGACTCCCCTCTTGTGCGCCTCATCAACCATTGCTTGTGCAAGCGGATGTTCGGAGCGGCTGTTTACGGAAGCGGCGTACTGCAGAACCGTTGTTTCATTTCCCGGAATTTCGGAAATAATGTTATCAATGCCGAATGCTCCGCGGGTCAATGTGCCGGTTTTATCGAACAGGACGATGTCTATGCTTCGCGCGGCCTCCAGCGCAAGCCGCTGGCGCACCAGAAAGCCGTTCCGCGCGGCTTTTGTTGTTGAGATGGATGCAACCAGAGGAATCGCCAAGCCAAGCGCATGCGGACAGGCGATGACCAATACCGCCACCATGCGGTTTATGGCAAATGCCGGATCGGCAAGCGCAAGCCAGGCGGCAAGCGTTGCCCCGCCGGCTACTACCGCAATAAGAGTCAGGTAATAAGCGGCGCGATCAGAGAGCATCTGAAGCCGCGATTTTGAACTTTGGGCTTCGGCAACCAGGCGCATGACCCCGGCCAGAAAGGTTTCGTCCCCGATTTTGGCTACCGTGATTTTCAGCGAGCCGTCGCCGTTGGTCGTACCGGCAATCACCGCGTCACCCGTTTTCTTGGAGACTGGCTTGGACTCTCCCGTTGCGATTGATTCATTGACGTCCGACATCCCATCAACAACAATTCCGTCAGCCGGAATTCTGCCGCCGGGCTTTACCAGCACCACATCGCCTTTTTTGAGTTCCGAGAGCGGTATGATTTTTGTCTCTCGGTCTCTGATCACTTCCGCTTCATCCGGCAAAAGCTTGGAAAGTTCTTTGAGCGCGCTTTGTGCGCCGGAGACTGCGCGCATCTCAATCCAATGGCCGAGCAGCATGATGGTGATCAACGTGGCAAGCTCCCAGTACAGCGTTTCTCCCGTGCCCGTAAACCCCGTTAGAAATGAAACTTCTAACGGGGTAAACGTGACCGCAACGCTGTAAAAATATGCAACCGAAATAGCCAGCGCAATAAGCGTCATCATGCCCGGCAATCGCGCTTTGAGCTCGCGATACGCGGAAGCGATAAATACCCAGCCGCCGTAAAAGAAAATGACAGATGCAAGCACAAAAGGCAGATACGCCGAGCCGGGAAACACCGGAGTCTGGAAATTAAGCAATTCCTGTACCACATCCGCATAGGCCAGTATCGGAACAGACAGAACTAAGCTGACCCAAAATTTTACTTTAAAAATATTCACAGAATGCCCTTGGTGCTTGTTAAAATCACCGGCCGCCGCATGCGCATGCGGTTTTTCCTTCACAGGTACAAGCTGCATGCCGCACTCCGGACACATGCCCGGCCTGTCCCGCTTTACTTCAGGATGCATGGGACATGTATATATAATTTGGTTTTGGTTAGTATGCATAAAATCTAATTTAGTACCGCCTATTTTTGAGCCATGCTTTTACCCTGTCCCACGCCGCCATACGGAAGCCAAAAAGTTCCAACCCTACGAAGATCAGCCATGAGCCGGGCGTAAGCGGCGTTACCAAAGCAAGCAGACCGACAAGCATCAGCAGTGCTCCGAGTGTTTTTTTCATCACTGGTTTGAGCATATCTCTCGATTTAGGACAACCGTCTCCGATACCAGAATTTCCGCACTTCCTCGACGACCACGATGGAAAAGGCAACCGCCACGATAATCAGCCATTCGCCAAGTGTGAGCGGCGCAGTCTTGAACAGTCTTTGCATAACCGGATGATATACGACCAGCAGCTGCAATACAATAATGGCTCCGGTTGCAAGAACCAAAAATTTATTTGCAAAAGGATTCATGCGGAATACGGATTTGGACTCATGCCGGCAATTCCATGCGTTGAACCACTGGAACACCGCAAGCGTTGTGAGCGATATGGTCCATGCCTTGGCCATGCCGTATTCTCCGCTCCCGGCGGATCCGTTCAGTATCTGGTGAAGCGGACCATTGGCATACAAATACTCCCAAAAAAGAAAGAGCGTTCCGATCATCATGGGAATTGCCATAAAAAACATCCGCTGCACCATAAGCTTGTCCACGAGATATTTCTTGGGGTGTTCAAAATTGCCGGCCAACAAACCCTCTTCTTTGGGCTCCATCGCAAGCGATACGTCGAGAAAGCCGTCCGTCACGAAATTAAGCCAGATGATCTGGCTTGGCAGCAGCGGAATCGGATAGCCCAAAAACAATGCGCCCGCGATGGTCAGCACTTCTCCGATGCCGGTTGAAAAAAGGTAGAGGATGACTTTTTTGATCGTTTTATAAATACTCCTGCCCTCTTCAACCGCCGACACGATGCTGCCGAAATTGTCGTCCAGCAAAATGATGTCCGATGCCTCTTTGGCAACCTCCGTGCCGATTTTGCCCATCGCCACCCCCAAATCGGCCGCAACCAGCGAGAGCGCGTCGTTAACGCCATCGCCGGTCATGGCCACGATTTCTTTCCTGGATTTATACGCGCGCACGATCCGCAATTTATGCTCCGGGGTAACGCGCGCAAATACGGAAACTGCGTCAAGTTTGACGGATAGTTCCTGATCCTGCATGGCATCAATATCCGCTCCCGTAAGCACCTCATCGCCCTCGCGCCAGATGCCGGCTTCCGCGGCAATCGCCTGTGCGGTTCTTTTGTGATCGCCGGTAATCATAACCACGCGGATCCCGGCTTCACGCGATCGCCCCAGCGCCTCCCGCACTTCCGGGCGCAAAGCGTCTTTCATGCCCACAAAGCCGATAAAGGTAAGGTTTTTGATATGCTCGGGCGAGAGATTTTCCGGCACGTCATAGCTTACTGCCATACCCAGCACGCGCAGACCTTCCGCCGAAAGCCGCACAAAATCGGCCTCAAGGGCGTCCCGTGCAATGTTTGCCGAACAGTCCAAAACCGCTTCCGGCGCGCCGATAACCACCAAAAGTTTCCGTCCGTCAACTTGGTGGACAGTCGCATGATATTTTGTCTTGTAATCGAACGGCAACTCCGCGATTCTCGGAGATTCCTGCTCCAATGCGTCTTTATGAAACCCGAGCTTTTGGGAAAAAACAAGAAGTGCTGCTTCAGTGGGATCTCCGAATATTTTCCATTGTTTTTCTTCTTCGAGAAACACGGTGCGGGCATTGGCGCAAAATGCCGCAATCTTGCCCGCAAAGAGCAGTTCCGGATGATTGAGCGGATCAACCGCATGTTCGCCAAGCCGCACCTCGCCTTTTGGCTCATACCCGACTCCGCCGATTTCAAATAATTTTCCATCGGCGCCCTCCTTGGCACCTGCGAGATGCACTTTCCGGATCACCATTTCGTTTTTGGTAATGGTACCGGTCTTATCCACCAGGATCACGCGCGTCTGCCCCAATGCTTCAACCGCCTGCAGCCGTTTTACGAGCGCGTTTCTTTTCGACATCCGCCAGACACCGCTGGCGAGCACCAAGGTCATAACAATGGGCAGTCCTTCGGGAATAATGGAAACTGAAAGCGAAACAACCGTGGCAAACATTTCCTTGACCGGCTTTCCAAACATGACACCGGCAATAAAAAGAACTGCGTTAATCGCTGCAACCGCAACAATGATGGCGCGGGAGAGATAGCGGATATTCGCCTTGAGCGGAATTTCACTGTCAATGGAGGCGATTTCAGCCGATATCTGCCCTATAGTCGTATTGATGCCAATGGCAACCACTACAGCTCTGCCGTTTCCGGAAATAACATGCGTGCCCTTGAAGGCCATGTTGCGCTGTTCCGCCGGAGCGAGATTTTCGCCAGTAAGCGCATCGGCAACCTTGTGCACCGGCCCGGATTCTCCGGTCAGTGCCGCCTCATCCGCCTTAAGATTGTTTGCCGAAATGATCCGCGCATCGGCCGGTATCCTGTCTCCTTCCTGCAGGATCAGCACGTCGCCAGGAACCACCTCGTAATCGGGTATGACTTCCTCCCGGTCTTCGCGCAATACAGTCGCGCTTGTTTCTACGAATTTTTTCAATGCCGAAAGCGTGTTTCGCGCGCGCCCCTCCTGCAGGGTTCCTATTACGGCGTTGAGAAGCAATACGGCAAGAATAATAGCGCCGTCCACCGGCTCCCCGAGAGCAAATACCGCAATGGCGGCAGCAATCAGAATATAGATAAGCGGACTCCGGAACTGGCGGAAGAAAATAATTGCCAGACCGTCCACTTTCGCTTCAGGCAGTTTGTTCGGCCCGTATTCTTCGAGACGGCGCTTTGCCTCGGCACTATCCAAACCCCGCTCGCCGGAGTGAAGAGCTTCAAAAACTTCCGCAACCGTTTGAGTATGCCAGGTAGTCATAGACAGAGAGAAAGATAAGATTAGTCGACAATAATCACGCCGGTCAGATTGGGATAAAGATGATCATGATATTGCCACGCTCCCTTTTTTTGAAAGACAAAAGACCAGAATCCTTCAGACAGAATGGGGCCGCATGGATCAAATGCGCCGGCTTTCGGATGAAGCGGACCAACACATGCGTGGGATCCGTAATACGATACGGTATGCGGCAGATAATCAATCGGATAATCCATATGCGCGGGGTGGGAATCGGAAGCAGGCCAGCGCTCCCGCACGTCTTCGTTCACGAAAGTTACTGATGCACCCTCGGCAATAGCAACATGATCGGGCTCAAATCCTTTTGGCGTCATTGTAATGATAAAAGTTCCGGGTGGCAGCTCTTGATGCGGATGAACATGATGAATTTTATATTGCTCCGGTATTGCTGAAGCTTCTTCGCGGAATGTAAAAATTTTTCCTTTAAATGCATGCGTGAGCAGCGCCGCGTCAAGCGCAAAAAGTACAAGAGCAACGATCCAGAGTACGCGTTTTGCCTGCCGTTCGGTGCGGACATGGCCTCTTGAATATCGGATGAGCCATCGGATCATAAGATATCAATATCCCAAATACCCTGGCTGCCCTTGGCACCACCCGATATCGTCGCCGCTGAATGTCAGACTGTTCCATGGCCACGCCGACATTCCGCCATCCGGACCCGAACTGAAAAAACAAGTTCCCTCGCCAGTCGTATATCCCCCGGGATGGCAATGGTATCTCCACTTCTTATTCCAAGGATCGTCAGTAGGAAAGGAAGGCAAATATGATTGAAGTCCGTTTCTTAAGCAACTGCTGCTGACCGTCCACGGATCGCATGAACCGTCATAACAGTGCATCGGACAGGAACAGGTATTATTGTCATTATAAAAAAATTCCAATCCCAGCCCAAACTGGCGCACATTGGCTTTGGCCTGCGCCACTTTTGCCTTATCTCTTGCAGAATTAACGCTCGCCAACACAATTGATGCAAGAAGGCCTATGATGGATATCACGACCAATAACTCTATTAAGGTGAAACCGCTGAATCGGTTCTGTTGCATATGATTAATAGCCAGGTTGGTTTATGCGGGCCGGATCATCTGCGGGCACAGGCATTGGCGAGGGTTGTTCAGGACCCCCGCCGCCACTTTTTCCAAAGCCAACCGCCAAGGCGGCAAGAGTAGCCGCTGCCGCAATTCCCAATAAAACATAATTTGCCTGTTTTCTGTCTTTAATGCGCCCGCCCGAATATGTTATTACCCATTGGACAATTTTTGGCGTTTCCGGATAATAAGAACTGGCTCCTCCGGGCTGCGGCGGAGTTACAGGAATGCGGTTTTCAGATTCGCTGTACTTTTGTAACAGATCCATGTTGCTGATATTAAGATCGCAGTGGGCGTGGAAGGAATCGGACCTTCTACCCCTTCATTATCAGTGAAGTGCTCTACCAATGAGCTACACGCCCGTATGTGAATACTCTAAACAAAAAACGCAGTTTTTGCAACTGCGCCGTTTTCTAGTCGCCTGCGTGAAAATTTACACAATAATCGTGCCAATCTTTTTGGGCTTGTTTTATTTCCTCCATTGTCTTCCCCAAAGAAACCAAAAAAACAGGCGGGTGGCCCAAAATTCTTTTTGTGCTTGCCAAAAAATAATAAAGAACCGTTTCTTCCACTTCTGCCACAAAGCCTGGCGGCAAGGGAAGCTCTCGATCCCCTTCACGTTCAATCACTCGGAACAACGTGAAGCGATGTACGGGCGGATGCCAATCTTTGCGAAGTTCCGCCTTTACTCCATATTTCTTGGTTAGCTCGCGGAAGTCCTGCCAAAATCCTTGTCTAACGGTAATCCGTACAGTTACTCCTCGTAAGTGTAATGGGAAAAGCAGAAATCTAGTCATTACGCGCCTCCTTGATTGTGTTAAGAACAAAGTTATTTAAAGAAATCATTTTTTTGTATTCTAGTCAAGCATAAACTAAAACAAAAACACCCGTATCGAGTGTCTTTGTTTTAGTTATCTTCTTTCAGCTGTTCCGACGTTCCGTTCATTGACGGAACCGCAAGGTCTTAATCAAGCTCCAAGACCAACACTTTATCCCGACGAGTCGGGAAACGACCTAAGGGAGAAGCGTACATAACTCAAGACTTGCCCTGCGTTCCCGAAGGACCGCCTGACACGCCCTATGCGAGCATGCATGATTCGCTTCTATAATTCCCTAGTAGGAAATGTTCCATCCACAGCTTCCGCTACGGATGCCTTGTTACGACTTCGTCCATGTCACCGAGCTTACCGTGATCCGCGATTGCTCGCGGCCTTCGGGCACTCTCGGCTCCCTTGACGTGACGGGCGGAAATTGGTTCAAATAGCATTCCATGTTCCCACCGTACGCGCGGATTTCCCGCATACGGCGGAGCCCTACTTATGCATTCGTAATTTTAATTGTTTGATCACCGCAAGTCCTTCTTCTGTTTTATGCGCATCAATATTTACCAACTTAACAATTTTCTGGAACAAATCAAAATCTTTCTTTCTTGGCGTACTATAAAGACCTTTTTTCTTGAAGAAAGGGATAATAATCGCATTCAGATCATTCAAATTTGAGACCTGATACCGATAATTATCTCTTTGATTTTTCCGATATTCTTTCTGAAAGGAAATCCTTCCGCAATGAAAGAAATCGCGCACTCGTTCCAATAAGGGCAATTCATCTTCGCGCATCTTCACATAGAAGTGACATTCTATGCGTGTCTTCCATGTTGCTTTTGTAGGTTTACGAATAAACACACAAAAACTTCCTTCTCCATCGGTTAATCCAACAATATAATCACTTGAAAGCATATAAGGTATTGTCCTTCCTCCGATCAGCCAGTTGGCGGATGATCGGAGTACTATGACGCAGCTGACTTCTTTATGCCGTCCCATTTGGGTCGCTATTATCATAGCATAAAGATCTCCTCGGGTCACGCATACTGCTTTTCCAGACATCCATATCAGGGTTGGGATTCGCGATCTTCCCCATACCTCACCGCACTTATGAGTCGATCACCCTTTGTATAGATAGGCTGTCTTTTGACTCGGGATCCTTCGCCCTCAACCTCACGGTTTGAGGACTATCCATTCTGTCTACGCTCCACCTCGAATTATCGTGGAGGGATGGATTTTAACCATCTAGCTGTATGCGCTGCCGAGCGCGTTTACTTTTGAGTACAAGATTCGAGAACGTATTCAACGCAGCATAGCTGATCTGCGTTTACTAGCGATTCCGGCTTCATGGAGTCGAGTTGCAGACTCCAATCTGAACTGGGGCGCGTTTTGATGGGATTAGCTCCGTCTCGCGACTTGGCGACCCATTGTACGCGCCATTGTACCACGTGTGTAGCCCAGGGCATCAAAGGGACACGCTGACCTCGCGTCATCCCCTCCTTCCTCCTTCTATAAGAAGGCAGTCTCGCAT
>JACQRW010000007.1 GCA_016206285.1 Candidatus Sungiibacteriota bacterium | reverse complement strand
AATTACTCATATCTTAATGCATCAATCGGATTTAGACCAGCTGCGCGGCGGGCGGGGTAATAGCCGAAAATGATGCCGATGGCGGCCGAGACTCCGAAGGCGAGCAGGATGGAAGAGAATGATACGCTTGTTTTGAGAATTCCAAAATACGTAACTGCAAAAGATATTGACCAACCGAGCGCTACTCCGATGACTCCTCCGACAAAGGTGAGTATAATAGCTTCGGTCAAAAATTGAATATTGATATCGCGTTTTTTGGCGCCGATTGCCTTGCGCAGGCCGATTTCGCGCGTTCGTTCGGTTACGGTAGTAAGCATCATGTTCATGATCCCGATGCCCCCGACCACAAGCGAGATGCCGGCGATTGAGGCAAGGAAAATGGTAAAGGTGTCGGTTACCTGCGTAAGCGTTCCCAGAATGTCGGCCTGCGAGATAATGGAAAAGTCCGGACTCTGCGGATCAACGCGGTGTTTTTGAATGAGCAGAGCCGTTGCCTCTTCCTGAACCTGCGGCATGAGGTCTTTTGCCGCGACGCTGATCGCGATCGCCGAAAGAAAATCATCTCCGGCAAGAATTTTTTGCATGGTGGTAAGCGGTACGAATACCGTGTCATCCGGATTGAAGAACCCGGCGCTTCCTTTGGCCTGCAGTACGCCAATGACATTGAAATTCATCTTGTTGATGCGGACGGTTTTGCCTATGGGATCGCTGTCGCCAAAAAGGTCTTCGGCAACGGTGGGACCAAGCACTGCCACCCGGCCTATGGCGCGGAGATGATTTTCCGTAATAAACGAGCCATTTGCAGCCACAATGTTCCTCACGGGGATGTATTCGGGAGTAACGCCGATGACGGTGGAATTCGTATTGGTACCCGCGGGAGACACGATTTGAAAGCGTCGCTGCAGTTCCGGAGAAATATGCGATACGTCCGCGATTTGCTTGAGTACGTCCACGTCTTCATTTTTGAGTGTTTGTGCGGAGCCGCGTCCTGCGGATACGAATCCCCGGCCTGGCTGCAGAAAACCTGGCATGACGGTGAGCAAATTTGAACCAAGTCCCTCGATGCTTGACTGAATTGTGGCTGATGCGCCCTGGCCTATGGACACCATGGCGATCACCGAGGAGATGCCGATGACAATGCCAAGAATCGTCAGCATTGAACGAGTCTTATTTGCGGAGAGCGCCAGATATGTTTCTTCAAGAATATCAATGGTGGTCATGATATATGATCCGACGTTTATGACTTTTGGCGTCATCTACGACCAGGCCGTCTTTCAGATAAATAATACGTTCGGCATGCTCCGCCACGTCCTGTTCATGTGTTATGAGGATGATAGTTCTGCCATGTTCTTTATTAAGCCGTTGGAATGTGGCAAGCACGACTGCACCGGTTTTGGAATCAAGATTTCCGGTTGGCTCATCCGCAAGAATGAGTTTCGGGTCATTGACCAGCGCGCGGGCAATGGCAACGCGCTGCATCTGACCTCCGGAGAGCTGATTGGAGAGATGTAAAAAGTGCTGTGTCTCAAGTCCGGCGGCATGTAACGCTTTCTCGGCGCGTGCCTGGCGTTCTTTTCGTCCGACATTTGCATATACAAGCGGGAGCATGACGTTTCGCAGCACGGTTGTGCGGCGCAGCAGATTGAATGCCTGAAAGACGAATCCGATCTTATCCTTGCGGATGTCAGCAAGCTCGTCATCGCTCATTATGGAAACGTCTTTGCCGTCAAGGAAATACGCGCCGTTTGTCGGCGTGTCCAAACAGCCGAGGATATGCATAAGCGTTGACTTGCCGCACCCTGACGGCCCCATAATGGCGATAAATTCTCCCTCATGGATTGTAAAGGTAACGCCCCGAAGGGCTTGAAACCCGACTCCGTCGCCATAGTATGTTTTTGTGACATTACTGATTTCAATCATATATAAGTTACCGGCCGGGAACTCGCACCGCGCCTCCTCTGTTGCCTCCGGGATTTCCAAATAAACTCGGAGCCTGCGCGGTTGCCGCAGCGGTTGTAGGTGCAGCAATGGTCCGTGTGATTACCTGGTCGCCTTCTTTGAGTCCTGATATGATCTCGGTCATGGTTTCATTGGAAAGGCCGACTTCGACCGGCTGTCTGCGGGGTGGCGTTGCCGAAGTCATGCCTTTGTTGGTTTGCCGGTCTTGCGGTACAATCGCGTCAAGCATCTCGACATACGCTGCGCCATTCTGGTTTTTTATTGCGCTCGACGGAACCATCAGAACATCGGATTTGGCGTTGGTAATAATCGCAGCAGAAACGCTCATGCCGGGTTTGACGCGATCATCTTGCGTATCAAATGATATTTTCACACCGTACGTGACCACGCCCTGGCTGATTGTACCGATCGTATCAATTTCCGCGACTTGTCCGGCAATGCTTAAGCCGTCAATTGCATCGAATGTAATCGTAGTCTTTTCACCGGTTTTTATTTTTGCCGCGTCAACTTCGTTGAGCGAAATCTGCGCGATCTTCTGCTGCGTGATAAGCGTGGTAATAATTGTCGCGGCCGAGACAGCATCGCCTTTTTTTATATTGAGTTTTGCAATAGTGCCGTCAAAGGGCGCGCGTACGGTATAATCTGCCAGATTTTCACGCGCATCAAGCAAAATGTTTTCTCGCTGTCTGATCGTAAGTTCCGCGGTCTGAATATCGAGCAAGTCAGCGCCGCTCTTTAGCTTGGCAAGCGACTGGATATTTTCGATGACTGCGCGATCCGCATTGAGAATTGCATCTTTCTCGTCTTGAATAGCGGTCTTTGTGCCAAGCAGATTGACCAGATGAGTGTTGGTCTGTCCGGTGTAGGTGTTGAGCGATGTCAAATGCGTAGTTGCCATCGAGACGGGGATAAGGTTGCGTTTGGTCAGTGTGTCCCGGTAAAACTGGATCAGATTGTTTGTGCTCTTGACCGCTTCTGCAATATCCCTGGTTGTATCATAGCTTGCCGCAATGATTGCCTCGATCGTGGCCGTCTCGGATGACCTGCTCGCCCTCTTATATGCGGCGTATGTCTGATCGTAGGTATCCCGCGCAATCGTATATTTTTTGTTTACATCGTCCTTATATTGGTTTGCTTTTTCGTCGTAGGTTGCCGCAGAGCCTGCATAGTAATCAATATTCCATTGGGATCCGGTGCCAAGATTCGCGGGAGCGGTGGTAAATAGAATATCCTGGAGCCCGGTCATAATAGCCGGCAGATCAAGAAATGCGTTTGCCACTGCATTGAAGCCGTTGTCGTATGATTTTATAAGGTCTGCTTCGGCGTTGGTTTTTGACTCTCTGGCGCGCGCGAGTGCATTTTCAGACTGAGTGACGGAAAGCTCGTCTGCTGGTTTTTTGAGTTTCTGCAATGCGAGTTTGGAACTCTCAAGATTTACCTCGGCGTCGCGTACCCCCTTTTGCGCGTTGCGGCTGTCGATTTGGAGAATAACCGTTCCCGCTCCGACCCGTTGTCCGTCCGTGACGTTGATAAAAAGGATGTCGCCGGATGCTTTTGGCTTGATGTCTATCTGGTTGGATGCCGAAACCTGTCCGGTGCCGCTGATCGAAGTGATAAGCACTCCTTTCTCCACAGTTGCCACTACATAGCGTGTTTCTCCGGCAGTGTTGGTGAGCCGGTTATATGTCCAGTACCCGCCGTATGCCAAAACGGCAAGCGCGACAATGCTGATACCTTTATGGTTTAAGATATACTTTTTAATTTTTTTCATGATATAAGCAAATATTATTGGGCGCATCAAACGTACCATGAGTGTCTTTGTCATTCAAGCCTTTCTATGATATAAAAAGTAGTATGGATATTCTCTCACACGGGCTGTGGGGTTCGTTCGTGTTTGGGCGCAGAAGCAAGAAAAGTTTCTCTCTGTCTTTTTTGTTTGGCATGATGCCAGATCTCTTATCATTTGGTATTTTTTGGTTAGCAGTGTTTGCGGGGTTGAATGATCCGCCGGATTTTGCCGAACCTCCGGCTTCGCTGAATATCCCTCATTACGTCAGTCAGCTCTATCAAATATCGCACAGTTTCGTGATTTTTCTTCTTATTTTTTTCATGCTTTGGGCATTTTTCCGCCGTCCGGTCTGGGAGTTCTCCGCATGGGGTCTGCATATCCTCCTTGATATTCCGACGCACTCGTATCGTTTTTTTCCGACACCATTTCTTTGGCCCGTATCGCGTTTTGAGGTGGACGGTTTTCCGTGGTCAATGCCGCAGGTGTTTATCCCCAATATATTGCTGTTGGTTATCTGTTACGTCTGTTTTTTCATATACCGGAGAAAGTCACGCAAAGCGTAAAGATGAATTTGCGCGCGATTCGATTGGCTGATAGTATGAGGATATGGAACAGGCCAAGGTACCCGATATTCGCGAACGGCACATCGTGACCGGGCGCTATCTCAAAGACATTGTGTTTGCCGCCAATGACGGCATTATCACGACCTTTGCGGTTGTAGCCGGAACCGTAGGCGCCGATCTCTCGCCCGCGGTCATTTTGATTCTCGGCTTTTCCAATATGTTTGCGGACGGATTTTCCATGGCCAGCGGCAATTTTCTCGGCACCCGCTCGGAAAAAGACTTTTATCGCAAAGAGGAACAGGAAGAATACCGCGAGATCAAGGAGATCCCGGAGCGCGAACGGCAGGAAATACGGGATATTCTTACCGAGAAAGGATATTCGGGCACCGAGCTTGAGCAGATGGTCGGGCTTATTTCCGGCAATGAGAAATTTTGGGTGGAGTTTATGATGCTCGAAGAATTAAAACTCTACAGTCCGGAAGACGAGTCGCCGTCGCGCAATGCCGTAATCACATTTACCTCGTTTGTCGTTGCGGGCATCATACCTTTGGTGCCGTACGTGGCATTTGGCCAGCATGCGTCTTTTCTCATGGCGTGCGCATTTTCCGGTGCTGCGCTTTTCACCGTGGGTGCATTGCGCGCCTATTTTTCTCCGCGTTCGGCTTTTGTACTGGGACTGGAAATGCTCGCAGTCGGGGGGATAGCTGCCGCAATTGCCTATGGCATCGGGTTTATATTGCAAGCGCTGATATAGTTTTCCACAAGGGGACGTATTGACAAAAATAGCAAAATCGGGAATAGTAAAGCGTACAACATAGAAAATAGAAATATGTTATTGTGCATCACTCAAACAACGCGTACCTGCGGGAAACACTGCGCCAAGCGCCACGAGCGCTTCTCGGGTGTTTGTTTGAGTTTTCCTTCCGGCAGATAGCGGTGCGATAATTTCTCCGGCATAAGAAAAATTCAGATCAGCTCCCGAGTCGGAGCTGATTTTTGTTCCTTTATTTACAATACAAGAAGGAGAAGACCATGTTAAGAATCAAAACGATGCGAGCGATATTTGATTGCCCGACGGTTATTTTTACGCTTCGCGGAAATCGGTTGAGCGAGCAAGCCATTGAGGAGTTCAGAAAAATTCCGAACAATACCTGCAAGGCAATCGTATTTGATAACGTGGATGCGATGTATGGCGGATCGCAGTGCGATGTTGCGGCGCTTGATCAGGGGATTGCATTCTTTGATGTCAAATATGCGTCCCGGGGGCGCTATAAAATGTACACGGTTTTGCGCGAACGCGACCGGAAGATCATGCCGGCATGGAGTCAGATTGCGACTTGGGGTGTTGGTGTGACTCAAGAGTGCAAGCCTCAACAATGTGCAGAACAAATATACGGAAGCTTCCTGAAGTACGCGCGGCAATATCTTGAGAGAGGGTGGTTTCCCTGGGGTTCGCCGCAGAAACGCGATACCGCTCCAGTGCGGGTTGTACTGCCTGCAGGTATGGATGGTCTTGTGCAGCGCCTGAATGCCGGACCTGATCTTGCCGCGACTGCCGCAAATTCGGCCCATGCGCTTGAGCTGCCGCAGGGATCGCGCATCAGCTGGGTGCGCGTTGCCGGGAATCCGGTAGGGTGCGATTATGGCCGCCTTTCGGATATGGTCGGAGCATTAGCCAGATTTGAGGAAGTAAGCCAGCTGCTTGTGGAAGCAAATCCGGAAGTCCGACAACTGCTGCTTTTTGGCGTTGACATGCCGCTGAAGGAAGAATTGGGGAGCTTCTATCTGCATCCCCGGCATAACCATTTCAGCGTAGACCGGGCTGATCTGCACTATACCGGCAACACTTTCTTTGCATCGGAAGTTGATGAGATGCCTGGAGGATTTGGCGAACTCGTGCATCTTGATCACAGCTACGGGGTGAATCAGGACCGATGGCACGCGTGTTTTTCATCGCTCACGTCCTGCGGCGGACTATTGTTTGTGGTGTCCGACAGATGGAGCGAATGCTATATAGAGGAGACGCGATGGCTTGCTGCACATATGCGGCATCTGGGATATGATGCACGGGTTGCGACTACGGCCGAGCTTTGTGACATGACAATTGGAAGCGATGTGCGGTTTTGCGGAGCGCCGGTCGGGACAGTCTGGCGGCTGTTTCCCATTTTTGAGACAGATGGAAAACTTGCCGAACTGGTCAGGGCGGCGCATGATGGAAAGGTCAGGATGATCCCTGAATTCGCGCATTTTGGAAATAAGGTCTGGTTTTCGCTATTTCGGAAGTTTGAGCAATTTTTTCGGCAGCATCTTTCGGACAAACTTTATGCATTTCTTTCGGAATTGCTTCCCGATTCCCATCTGATCGTCACTGGTGCGGAATTTCCCTGCAGTGTTGCCGGTTTCGAGATAAAGAATCTGCATGCGCTCTATGAACTTCCAAGAGATATGCGGGACAACCTGGTGCTGAAAGTGTGCGGAGCAAATCCCTTGACCGCGCGCTCATACGGCGTGCTTATGGGGCACGGGCTTCGTCAGGATCAGTGGAAGCAGTGGATCGGGGAACGGATTCGGGCGAATCAGCCCTTTATCGTACAGCGGCGCGTTCCCACGGCAGTCATGCAGCTTCCGGTGCGGAATACGAAAAATAACAGACCGGAACTTTTCTCCTGCCGCGTGCTGGTCCGTCCCTGGGTGATTGACGGATTGCTTGTCTCTGCTTCTTGTGTTGCGGTGCCTTCGGATACGATGCGCGTTCATGGGCGCGTGGATATGGCGATGGCATCAGTAGTGTTTAACTAATCTGTGTTCCGGTGGGAGCCGAATGGTTCTCACCGGAACATCTTCATATGATGAATCCGGTCAAGAAAAAAAGATTTCGCGAGTATGGATACGCGGTCGGCATGTTTCCGACCGGCATTCGCAATGCGATCAGCGATGTTTTCGGCGTAAAAGTCGGACACTGCACGAAGATAGCGGGTGCGGATGTGCGTACCGGGCTGACGCTGATCGATCCGGGTATTGAAGGACTTTATCGTACCAAATTGAAAGCCGCGATTGCCGTAGGCAATGGATTTGGGAAGCTTGCGGGCATTACCCAGGTTGCGGAACTCGGCACTCTGGAGACCCCGATCGCACTTACCAATACGCTTGCCGTGGGACCGGTAATGCGCGGAGTTGTTGATCTGGTTATCAAACATACGCCTGACATTGGCCCTGCGGATACCGTCAATGCGGTTGTCGGCGAGACGAACGACGGATTTTTAAATGTTATTCATCGGGATATTATTTCAAAGGAAGATGTTTTTGCGGCATACGATGCTCGAATTGATGAAGTTGCAGAAGGATGTGTCGGTGCCGGTACGGGCACCAGATTATTTTCATGGAAAGGAGGGATCGGGACCTCGTCGCGGATCGTGACTGCCGCGGCCGGGCGCTATGCGCTTGGCGCTCTGGTGCAGACAAATTTTGGCGGCGCGCTTACTGTGCTTGGCATGCCGGTCGGACAAAAACTTGGCAAGACAGATTTTGCTTTTCCCGGGACAGGAGACGGCTCATGCATGATCGTGCTTGCGTGCGATGCGCCGTTGTCGTCCCGCCAGCTCCAGCGTGTTGCCCGGCGGGCGTTTCTTGCCTTGGGACGCGTCGGATCGGTTATGGCGCACGGAAGCGGGGACTATGCGATCGCCTTCAGCACCGCGTGCGGAGGTGCCAATGCAGGCGTGGCTGATACGGAATTGACCCCATTTTTTCTGGGAGCGGTTGAAGCGACTGAGGAAGCGATCTATAACGCGCTGTTTGCCGCAGAAACCATGTCCGGCAGGGATGGAAATATACTGGAAGCAATTTCCCATGAGCAGGTCATCGCTCTGCTCCGGGAACGGGAACGCATCAGCGAACCTGCAACGAGGAGATAAGATCAAGTTTTCCACAGGCCGCGGGGTTGACAAAATGCATGGGTTTGATATACATGACGTATCCTATGATATCAGCAATCCAAAAAATTTCTTACGTCTCCATCTGGTGGCGGACTCTGCACACTACCCGCAAAGTCCGGCTTTTGAGTTAGTATAATCATATCTCAACGTTGCAGCTTCTCAAGCTCTCCTCGGACTTTGCGAGGAGATTTTTTTGTGTTGGTAGCTGCATATTTTGTAGTAAATTTCTCAAAATGGATAGCTACCAGCACAAACTTATTCGTGCTGGAACAGCTCCTTCATATATTAAAAAGAGAAGGGAGGTTGACGATGAAAAATTTAGAGTTTCTAGTACCCCCAAAGCATACGTTCACGATCGATGAAATGCCGATTGTGATTACGGCCAAAGATTCCCGGCATATTTCTCGAATCGGAGTGTTGGTGCATACGTTTCTCAAGTGTGTGATGAATGGGTTGACGAAGAGTTCTTATCCGGTTTCTGGTATTCTGTTTGACGGGTTGGACCCATATTATCAAGAGCTCGGGACAGTCCATTCCCATATAAGTCCGACCTTAATAAGGGTTGATCTTATGGTGGACGTTGAAGGAAACTGGAAGATTGCGGAGATCGACCCGTCGAACAAGCACGGAATGGGTTTCGCTCTTGCCACTCGCTATGAAAACAGAGCGGGAGATCGGCAAAAACTCCTTTCATTGCTGGCGCCATTTGTGACTGAAGATATGACTGTGGTGTTGGGACGGCATGAGGAGTTCTTTCGCCTGGAGCAAAGATATTTTGCGAAACTGCTCACTGAATATACCGGCAAACGGATTGAAGTTGTCTCGGAAGACGGAATTCCGAAAAAATTAAAGAAAGGAAAAGGGTTGATCCTCGACTTTCCTTTTTGCCATAATCTTGAGAGCAGGGTACTACTTGGTCGGCGATTCATGGAGCAACCGGAGGCTTTCATTAACCCGCCCCGGCATGCGCTTGGAAGCAAAGCACTGATGACGCTTCCGTGGGAACATGAAGAGTGGCTCGAGGATGCAGGAATGCTCTTGACTGAAATCAGAGAGTTAAAAAAATATCTTCCCCCAACATACTTTGGTCCATTCGTTGTAAAGGAACTTTTCTCCTCTGGCGCGAAGGGAGTTGTCTTTGATGCAGTTAAAAAACGCGCTATCTTTCAGAAGTATGTCGCGCAACGTGTTTTTTCCTTCGTTGGGCAAGAAAAGTTCATCAGGATGGCTTGCGTCTTTGTTGGACCTTCACTCGCGGAGCTGACCCTATCAGCTAACACTAAATTGCCGGTACATGGCAGCAATACTGCCGTGCACTATCATGTAGAAAACGAGGGTTTCGAAGGACTGTCTGGTTGGTGAAAATTGTAGCTGACCAAATCTAAAGGGGCGACTCATTTTCCACGACTCGCCCCTTCACTACCATCATTAAAGAAAGTTTTTATAATCAAATCTCATCTACTATGAAAATATATTTCGTCCGACATGGAGAAACTCAATATAATAAAGATAGACTCATCACCGGTCATGACGATGCCCCTCTTACGGAAGAGGGGATACGGCAAGTTGAAGATATGGTTTCTTCAATACCTTCCGACTGTACGGAGATTTACTCCTCCGATCTCGTTCGTTGCAAACAAACAACAACTATTTTAAGTAAAAAATTTGCGTTGCCTGTTATATATGATATTCGTTTACGGGAAAGAAATTTCGGATCTCTTACCGGAACAAAAATCGCCGATCTTGATTCGGTAATTCTGGAAAAAGATAAAAATCAAAAATACAATTATCGCTCTTATGGAGGTGAGTCGGTTGAGGACGTCAAAGAAAGAGTTCTTGCGTGTATTCATGATATTCGCCGTAAAGGAAAAGGTGACAGAATTCTCGTGGTAACTTCCGCGGGAATTATCCGGTTGCTGCATCACCTCTTACAGGGAGAAGTGCATGAAAAAATTCTCAACAGCTCGGTTCACGAATTTGAGTTTTCTTAAAAAATTGACCAGAATGGAATTTTTTTGTGTTGATGAGTGTTCATTGTTGAGATCACAAAGAATATTCACCAGCACAAAAATTGTGCTGATTCGATCTTTAATAAACAAATAAAGGAGGGGGAATAGTATGACCACATTAAATTCTCAAATTAAAGTTTTGAGGGTTGTATATGCGGGCATTTATGAGGACTATGTTGAAGTAGAGGTAACGTTTCCGCTACCCATTTCTTCTGCGCAAGATTGCCAAAAAGAAGTAAAAATTTATAGTATTTCAGTAGAAGATTGTGGTAAGAGAATAATAAGAATGAAACAGAGTCCGTTTCCAATCGGACTACCACCGTCATCGCATGATGGTTATATTCCCCTTGAATTTGAGGAAGAAATTAAACTTCAGATGAGGGGATTATGATGAGTAAGAAAAAGGGTGTCGGCGTTCTTTTTCTTATTCTGCTCAATGGTAAAAAGGTTGATGATGCCCGCAATCATAAGGTTGCGATGCGTAGAGCCAATGCATTAAGAGGAAAAGTTCTTGGAAAAATTGAGATTAAGAAAGTATCTTGATCTTTTGGTTGTTGTTGGGGGTGGTTGCGATGCGGCTGCCCCTCATTTTATTTTTTAGTGGAAAAATTACTTGACAGGTTTTTGAGATTGGAATATGCTCAAAATAGATATGAAATCCATCGGCCAAAAATATGTTACTTCCTTTAAGTATTACTTCTTCTTTACCGGAAGGAGTCTATTTGATGCGATTCAGCTGAAGGAAGCATAAGAAACAAGCCACAGAACGCATTTGATCGACTCCTCTCACTAAAGAGGAGTTTTTGTTTGAGAGAGCCAGCGCGGCGATAAAGAGAGAAAACGGTTTGTCTTTTTATCGCTGCTCTGGTCGGAATTATGTTCTGTTCCGGCCATCAGACGCTGTTCCTTTTTCAGAAAGGAGGTCCGCAATGGACCTCTACGGGGAGACACAGGGTAGGGGTGTGGGTTCCGTCCCACGCCCCTACTACTGAAGCGAGGGAGCGCGTATGGTGATTTTTTACCGCGCGCTCCCTCAACCAATTTTATTTTGCAGCAACATTTATGACAATGAGAATATCCCAAAACTTTTTTAACTTCTTTTTCTTTGCCCGGTCATCCGGGAGTTTTGGAATGTGTCGTCTCATGAAGAAATAATAACCTTGGAACGACTCACCTCAAAGCTCCCGGAATGCCTGGGAGCTTTTTCGTTCGTTTACAAAAAATAGAGAGAGGAGAAATCCATGGATAGAAGAGAATATGAGGAGCTTCTTGCAGAGCAGCCGGATGTTTCGATCGAAAGCAGTGATTTGGGTGAGTTTACTGAGTTTACTGTGAGTTGTCACTATCCAAAAGATTCTGGGCATTGTTACAAAAAAGAGTCTTTGCCCATACATATTTATGTTTCTGTGTTGGTTAATCCTGATACGCTGAAACGAGAGATAGTACTTCGTGTATTGCCTCAAACCTATAGGCGCAATAATCTTAGCGGATTTAATGGCATATTTAACTTTTTAGGATTAGTTATGAGGGTTAATTCTTCAGTCCATCATAGACATAAATCTCCAGACGTCCGTCCGATCTTAAGAAAAGTTCTTTTTGGTTTGCGGATCTATAAAGCGTATCAAGAACCGGAACAGACAGAAAGACCTTCGTTGGGGAACTCTCGAATTTGTGACTTTGGGGATATGTACGACAAATCGGCGGATACTATTTCTCTTCACGCGGACTATATTATATCCGAGATTAGCAAGATTTTGGAATTTAATGAAGGGAGACAACAGTGAAGAACCTTCAATATTTGGTACCTCAAGGGCATACGTTCACGATTGACGAGGAAAGACCATTTCTGATCACAACTGAAGATCTCGCGCACATTTCCCGGATTGGAAGGTTGGTGCATACCCTGCTGGAACACACCATGTATGGACTTGGAGAAAGTTCCCATTGGGTTTCTTCCATTCTCTTTAACGGCCTGGATATGTATTATGAAGAACTTGGAATCGCTCATCCCAGAATCAGCCCGACACTCATCAGAGTTGATCTCATGGTTGATGTCCAGGGAAATTGGAAAATTGCAGAGATTGATCCTTCCAATAAACATGGAATTGGATTCGCACTTGCCACTTGCTATGAAAGTCAGGCGAAAGAATGGCAAAGGCTGCTCTCGTTGATAGCTGCCTATGTTACCGAAGACGTGACTATTGTGCTTGGACGCAAAGAAGTTTTTTTCCGTTTCGAGCAACGCTATTTTGCGAAAATGCTTGCCAAGTATACAGGCAAGAATGTCATGGTTATCTCCGAAGATCAACTTACGAAGAAGTTGGAAGACGGATTGATTTTAGACTTCCCTTTCTGTTACAACCCTGAAAGCAGGGAACTGCTTGGCAGACGATTCTTTAGGCAACCCGAGGATTTCATCAACCCACCAAGACATATGCTCGGAGGCAAGGCGCTTATGACGCTGCCGTATGAGTATGCGTCATGGCTGGAGAGTGCCGGAATGTCCAAAACCCAGATCGAAGAGCTGAAAACATATCTCCCGCCGACATATCTTGGTCCGTTCATCGGAAAAGAAGTTTTTTCTTCTGGTGCCAAAGGAGTGTTCTTTGACGCTGTGGGAAAAAATACCGTGTTTCAGAAGTACATTCCTCAGCGAGCTTTTTTACTCGACGGCGCGGAAAAATTTATCCGTATGGCGTGTTTCTTTGTCCAAGATCAGCTTGGCGAACTTATTGTCTCGGCAAATACCGAACTCCCGGTTCATGGCGGCAATACGGCCGTACACTATCATGTTGAGGTACAGTAGAGCGCGTTTTACTTAACATAATTGGCGGGTTCGTTTTTACACGGCTCGCCCTTTCATTTATAATCAAAGTTATGAAAATATATTTTGTCCGACACGGAGAAACTCAATATAATAAAGATGGACTTATTACCGGTCATGACGACGCTCCTCTTACAGAAGAGGGGATACGACAAGTTAAAAATGTAATTTTTTCGATACCTTCCGATTGCACAGCGATCTATTCTTCCGATCTTGTTCGCTGCAGACAAACAACCGCCATTTTCAACGAAAAACTCCTGTTGCCTGTTACGTATGACGTTCGTTTAAGAGAAAGGGATTTCGGCTCGCTTACTGGAAAAAAGATTGCCGATCTTGACCCGATCGCGATAGAAAAAGACAAAAAACAGCAATATGATTATCGTGCTTATGGAGGAGAGTCGGTTGAGAACGTCAAGGAAAGGATTCTATCGTGTATTGCCGATATTCGTCGCAAGAAAAAGGACGGCAAGATTCTTGTGATAACTTCTGCGGGCATTATTCGCTTACTTCATCATCTGTTTAAAGGGGAAGTTCGTGAAAAGATTAAAAATAGCTCAGTCCATGAATTTGAGTTTCCTTCCCGCGATTGACAAACCGAATATGTCCGGGTACCCTCACTGTATCAAAAAGTTCATTTCCAATATAAGGAGTAAAAAATGAGGTCTATCAAAGTATATAGAGTCATGACTCCTGTTTCAGAAAGAAATATCAGAGAAAATGTCACTCCAATTGTTTTGCAACTTGAAGAAGTTGGCGAGCACATTGCCTATCTGCATGCAGAAACAGATGATGATGGACAGAAAAAAATCCGCGGTATTATTGAGCTTGAGAAAAAGAAATATGAGTGTGTGCTGTCCCATGATTCTTTTCCGGAAAGCTCCGCACTTCTTATCATGCCGCTTGATGACGGTTCTTACAACAATATGAATGTATCAGAGAGAACGGATAGGGAAGCTTAAAAGCTTCCCCTTTGTATTTGACAATCGGTAGCTGTTTCGGTTACTATGGAAACATAACATATGTCACCGCAAAACCGTCCAAAAAATAACGTCATTACCATTATTGCAATTATTATCTCCTCTCACGAGGTGTTGGTTTGATATGTAGGAAACTTCGAAAAACATATCATGAATAAACCAACTCCTCGCAACGAGGAGATTTTCTTTTGCCGTCGGGTCGGCAAGAGCTTCTCCAACAGTTCTCCGACTTGAGTCGGAGGGCTGTTGCCGGAAGGATTCTACAACAAAAAAGGAGGCAAGATGTATTTCCAGAACCCTACGATTCATGAGAATTTGTCTTTAGCTCCTGGCGGTCGGATAGAGATCGATACATACGAAGCTCGCTTGACCATTGCTGTGAGGACTTTTGATCCGCCATGGTTTACCGGGATCGTCGAGCGAATTCTTCCTTATGAGGATCTTTCACAACTTGATGATTTTAGCAGTGGTTGCGTAGTGATGGGGTCTTATTTCCCTGGATATTTTTGGCTTGAGATATATAAGGAGTAAAAGATGGAATACGTTGATCCTCAAAAACCAGTCTTCCTGCCGGCAAGCTATTTTCGAGAATTGAACTGGTCTGTTCTTATGTCTGACAGGTGGATCGTATTCAGGGATGGAGACGAGCATATAGAGTATGCCCGGGATCCGCGCGAAACAACCGAAGTCATGTATTGGTAGCCTCTGGAGGCTACCTTTATTTTTTTTCCACAGCTTCGCTTGACATATTTTTAGCATTCATATAAGATACTTTCATTATGAAAACAGTCGAGTTCGCCCAGCGAAACAACCAACTTATTCTCATCGTCCTTCTTAACCTTCTTACCGAGAGGGCCGGTTCTCGTATGTTTTCATAAAGATTCACGAACCATACGAAATACAAACCGGCTCTCCGAAAAGAGGGCCGGTTTTCGTTTAGCTTGAGAATTGTGCGTTTTATTTTGATTAAAAAACGTGCAACTCCCAGGCCAAGCGTCTGGATTTTTAGTATTTTTACAAAAGAAAAAGGAGAGAGAAATGATAAGCAGAAAACCACTCGTTGTTGCAAAAGAAAAACACCTTCATGTTTTTCAGGATATTCTTGAGATAGCTCGGCGTTTGGGCTGTGAAATCAGATGGCTGCATGAAAATGAAAGAGCTCCGTATGGAAGCATAGTTTTTTTTAGGAAAGCCAAAAAAGGAAAATGGGCGCGTCCCGCACGCCGGAAGGTCATGATCACAAAGAGTTTCAACGAGTGTACTTTTCCAGAGCTTGCGGAACGGGTGAAAAAAGTTCTTTTTCCTCAAGCGGTTTCGCATTCTGAAACTCCTATTGTTTGCAGGACGCATCAGTCGAACACGGAACTTGAGCGCATGCGCATTCTGGAAATTCAGAGAATTCGAGACCGGCATTCTCTTCTTTATTAGTTTTTTTAAACATGCAGTTTTTCTGTCATAATTTGACAAGGACTTTTTTGAGATCATTTTGATCTTGAGGGAGTCCTTTTTTCTTGACCAAAATTGGAATTATGGTTACTATAGTTTCTATGTTTCTCACTATCATAAACGATTCGCGGGATCAGAATGCGTTTGGACGGCAGGCCACGCGGGCAATGTCGCTTTTTGGGTGCGCGGTTGCAACGGTCGGGGTAGCGGATGATCTGGAGGCTGCCGGGAATCTGGTGGATGCACTGGATGCGGCGGAAGAGCGCGAAGGTGTTGTGCTGGTCAACGTGGCGCCTCGGCAGAAGAACGGGAAAAAATTGGACCACGGATCGGTTGGATTTTCCACCACGGAGGTGGCGCACAAGGAAAACGGCTCGCCATTTGGATATTTTTATTATGGAAAGACATTAGTGGTAAGTTCAATTGATGGAGTCACGCTCTCTCTTATAAAAAAGCTCGGGATTACGGATCGGATCAATGTGCTGGATATAGCGGCAACAGGCAAAGCGCTTGCGGAGAGGGGAGTAGTTAATTCAGCAATTGTAGAAAGGATGAAGACAACACAATTCCGGAGTTATGAATTTCTCCCGCGCGTGGCGCACTGGATCGTAAGCGGCCAGCCTGTGGTAAGTGTTGAACAACCGGTTGAAGCGCCGGATGCGCCAAAGGCGGTCTGGTGGGTTGATTCGTTTGGTAATGTGAAGACGACTCTATCGTCCGATGACATCTCATTTGCCGACGGCAAAGAAGTACAGACACTCTTCGGATCTCTGCCGTGTTTTACGTCCCTCAAAGATGTACCCGATGGTGCCGCGGCAATAGTCATAGGCAGCTCCGGCATTAGCAATAAACGTTTTCTCGAAATCGTGGTGCAAGGACAGAGCGCTAGCGAGCGGTTCGGTCTTGTATCGGGGAGTAAGGTCTGTTAGGATATTGAAAAGTTCTTTGTTGCTTTCAATAAAAAGGAGAAGCTTTATGCCGCGAAAGTCTTATGTATGGTCTGCTGAGAATTGCGGGCAAATCACGGCCGGTATTCTTAAAACGGGAGTAATCCATATTCGTGACGTAGATGCGGGTGAATCGCCATTTCTGTATACGTCCCGTTATGTCGGTCCTGTGTATGGGGATATCAAAGAATTAGTCAGCCTACCTATCTTTGCCGATCTGGTCGCATTTCTTGCAAATAAAGTAAAAAAAGAGTTGTCGTGTCCGATTCAGTTTGTCATGGGTACGGAAACCGGCGGTATTGTACCCGCCCGTAAAGTGGCTGAAAAACTTCTGCCTTTCACGAGTAAGAATGGCGTTCTTGCCGGCTACGTACGGAAAAAAGCCAAAGATAATGAATGGCTGGTAGGTATCACAGGAAACCCGCGTATACAAAAGGGAGATTGGTGTGTGCTCGTAGATGAATCGGTTAATTTTGGCACGACGAGCGTACAGAGTGTCCGCGTTTTGCGCGAGGCAGGATACAGAATTACGCATGTCGCATGTTTTCTCTGGTATGAAAACCCGCGGGGAATTGAAGCGCTCAAGCGCGAAGGGATCGAGGTGATCTATCTTTTTACCATGGCGCAGCTTCTGGATAAGGCGCAGGAACAGGGATTATATCCGGTCAAAGTGATTGACCAGTGCCGCAAATTTCTTCGCGATCCGGTTGGATGGAGCGAAAAACATCAAACTCTCCAGCGATCGCGTTTGATTGTCTTAGGCGAAGAAGATGGCCCAGCGCTTTTCCAAAAAGTTTTCTTGCATACAGCGATGTAACGCGTCTTCACGGCGCGTTTTTCTTTTTTGTGCCGGAGTGTTACGATCATTTTATAGGGACTATGAAAATGATCGTGCAAAATCTTGCCATAGAATATCGCGATGAGGGCAGCGGCCCGGTTCTGCTTTTTTTGCATGGCTGGAAAGACAGTTTGCATACGTTTGATTTGTTGGTGCCGTTATTGTCCGCAGACTATCGGATCATACGGCTTGATCTGCCCGGGTTTGGAGAAAGCGAAGCGCCGCGGACTGCATGGCATGTGGATGACTATGCCGAGTGTGTGGCGGAATGTATAAAAAAGCTCGGTATCAATGTTGGTGTGATCGTCGGTCATTCTTTGGGCGGGAGGATTGTGCTTAAAGGAATAGCTGCGAATATTCTTGATGCGCAAAAAATCATACTGATCGCGTCTGCCGGCATTGCGGAGCGAAATACGTTTCGGATTCTGTTCTTCCGCGTGCTTGCCAAGATCGGACGGCTTGCCACCGCCGTTCCGCCGTTTGGTTTTTTCCGCGAATTATTGCGCAAGCGGCTCTATGGGGGATTGGAGAGCGACTATCTTTCTGCGGGGCCGTTGAAAGAGACATTTCTGAATATTATTAACGAAGATCTCTCTGCATCGGCCAAGATGGTCACCAAACCGGCGTTGCTCATCTGGGGCAGCGAAGATACCCAAACCCCGTTGCAAGACGGGAAGCGTTTGGCGACTTTCATACCGGGTGCGGCGTTGGAAGTAATACCCGGATCAGGACACTTCGTGCATCAAGAAAAACCTGCGGAGGTTGCCGGGCTTATCCGTAAATTTGCATCATGATCAGATCATTTCTTTCCCGCTATCATCCGCGCTATATCCGCTCGCTTGTGTATATGCTGCAAGCCAGCGAATATGACGTGCGCGACTATCTGAAGTGGTATCACCGGACAAAAGATTTTACCCATGTTGAGCGGCGCAAATCTCTGGTGAAAACCGGCAAGGTGTTATTACTGCTTGGCATGGCGTGGATAGTATTACTCTTGCTGTATGGTGCAGCCATTTTTTTGTGGTGGCAGAGCGATGCTTTGTTTGCGTCGCTTCTCGGGCTGATCCTGCTTTTGCTCACTCCTTTTCTTCTGGCATATCTGATTGTTATTCCCTTGGGTATCATCCGATTTTTTATCCAACTGCCGGTTGAGTATTTTTTGTTGAGACGGACGCAGCAAGAGCTTGCCACGCATAAAGCCGTCAAAATCGCGATAGCCGGAAGCTTTGGCAAAACCAGCATGCGCGAGATTTTAAAGACTGTGTTATCCCAAGGGAAAAAAGTTGCGGCGCCGCCCGAAAGTTTCAATACGCCGCTGGGCATCAGAAAGTTTGTCAACGGACTGGCGGGCAACGAAGAGGTGCTCATCTTTGAACTGGGTGAATACTATCCGGGAGACGTGGCGGCGCTGTGCCGGCTGGTCAATCCGCAGTGGGGCGTGATCACCGGAGTGAATGAAGCACATCTGGAAAAATTCAAAAGCGTGGATGCGGCTGCCAAGACTATTTTTGAACTGGCGGACTGGCTTGGCGCACAGCCGCTCTATATAAACGGAGAGAGTAATCTTGCGCAGAAAAATGCGCGGCCGGGCGATCTGATCTACAGCCGGAGCGGTGTGGGAGAATGGAAGGTTGAAGACGCAAAGAGTGACTTGACCGGCACTTCGTTCGTTTTGATAAAAGGTAATACGACCTTTCAACTGCACTCCGGATTGCTCGGACTGCATCAGGTCGGCCCGCTTGCGGCCGCTGTGGATATCGCGTCTCGCCTTGGACTATCGGCTCAGGAAATTGAGCGGGGTGTTGCGGCAACCAAGCCGTTTGCCCACCGTCTTGAGCCGCGCACTGATCAAAGCGGAGCGGTTACGCTCGATGACAGTTACAACGGCAATCCTGACGGCGTAAAAGCGGTGATTGAGTTTCTTGCATCGTTGAAAGACCATCGAAGATTTTATGTGACCCCGGGGCTGGTGGAAATGGGTCGCCGAAGCGAGGCAATACATCGGGAAATCGGGAAGCAGCTTGCGGCTGCGCACATCGAGAAAGTAGTACTTATCAAAAATTCCGTTACGTCTTGGGTTGCGGAAGGACTGCGTGAGGTGCATTATGATGGAGAGATCATATGGTTTGATGACGGGCTTTCGGCCTTTGCAGCACTCCCGCATCTGACTGTGAAAGGAGACATAGTGCTGCTCCAAAACGACTGGCCGGATCAGTACGCATAAATATTGTTGTATGAAAAAAACAATCGCGGTTATTTTTGGGGGGCGGTCTGCCGAGCATGATGTCTCTATCATTACGGCCCATACGCCCATTATCGAATCGCTTCTTGCAAGCGGACAGTTTGATGTGTGGCCCGTATATATTGCCAAAGACGGGTCATGGTATGCGGACAAGCAAATGAATGATCTTGAATTTTTTAAGCACCCGGATTTTGAATCGCGTTTGCTGCGCCAAAAAAAAGTACAACTCTTATTTGATCGCGGACTAAAAATTATCTGGCCGGGCATGATGCAAAAGACCGTTCACATTGATGTTGCGTTTCCGGCAATGCACGGCACATTTGGCGAGGATGGCAGCTTGATGGGTCTGCTGCGCATGGCAGGCGTGCCGTTTGTAGGGTGCGATCTGTTTGCCTCTGCGGTTTCGATGGACAAGATGCTCACCAAGCATGTGCTTGCCGCCGAAGGCATACCCGTGGTGCCGTATGTCTGGTTTACCAAATATGACTGGGAAAAGGACAAAAAAATATGGCTGGAAAAGATTACTGCACTGCAGCGGCCGCTTTTTGTGAAGCCCGTGCATCTTGGCTCGAGCATCGCTATTGCTAAAGTCAAAAATGATACGGAACTTGAAAACGCTATAGAAGTGGCGTTCCACTACGACGACAAAGTGCTCGTCGAAGAAAGTGTTGAGAATCTCATCGAAGTCACGCTGCCGATCATCGGGAACGATGAGCCGCAGCTTGCGGCAATAGAAAAGCCCCGAAGCAAGACCGGCTTTTTCGATTATACTGAAAAATATCTGTCAGGCGGCAAAAAGGGGGGAGGCGGGGTAAACAATGAATACAGCGAGATTCCGGCAAATATCGGCGAGGATTTAACCAAACTGGTTCTTGATCTTGGCAAAAAAACCTATCTGACGCTTGGCTGCTCCGGTATCGCGCGGGTTGATTTTCTCATTGACGGCTCTTCTCATCGTGTGTATGTGAACGAAGTAAACACTTTGCCAGGCAGTCTGTATGTCCACAACTGGAAGAGGGCTGGCGTTTCGGGAGTGGAGCTGGTCACCAAGCTTGTCACACTTGCCGAAGAAAGATTCAAATCCCAGCAGGAGACCATCTATACGTTTTCTTCCGACATTTTAAGCAAAAGCGGCGGTTCGAAAATGGGGGAGTAACTGGTTGGGCGTATTAACAATGTTCACTGACGATCGTCTTAGAACATTGTTAATATTATTGCTGGCGGTGCGGTTGTTTTTCTGATAAGGTTAAACAATGGAATCTTTGCTGCATGGCGATCTGGTCTCATTTGTAAAATTTGCCGGGCTGATCGGGATTTTTTTGGTGGTGTTTGCGGAGTCGGGGCTCCTGATCGGATTTTTTCTGCCCGGGGACTCGCTGCTCTTTACCGCCGGGTTTCTGGCCTCGCAGGGGTATTTCGGTATTGTGCCTTTGATGATCCTCTGCTTTCTAGGGGCGGTGCTTGGAGACAGCGCGGGGTATTCGTTTGGTAAGCGCATGGGTAGAAAAATTTTTCGCAAAGAGGACTCTTTTTTCTTTCATAAAGATCATTTGCGCAAAGCGGAACTTTTTTACGAGCGGCATGGCGGCAAGGCAATCGTATTGAGTCGTTTTATGCCGGTGGTGCGCACGTTTGCGCCCATCGTGGCGGGGGTCGGGAAGATGCATTACCGGGCATTTCTTTTCTACAATATGGCGGGCGGCGCCTTGTGGTCGCTCGGACTTACGGGTCTGGGATACTTTTTAGGGAGCGCCATTCCAAATGTGGACAGGTATCTTCTGCCGATCGTCGGCGGGATTATACTCCTTTCAATAACACCGCCGCTTTTGCACGTGTGGAAAAACAGACGCGGGAAAACAGCGTAAAAATAAAAGCCGATCGGACTTCATATGCGTGCGACCGGCTAAAATTATCAAGAGAGGAGTCATTTAAAAAAAGTGGCAGCCCATGAGATCTAGAACAGTCACCCATTCCACCACTATGAGAATTGGTGCAACAATATAAAACACTATATTCGCTTTCTTAGATTGTTCAGGAAATAATCTCCAATCTATACGTTTCTGCGACATCTTTCTCCTCCTTTTGAAATATAAAGATCTTCCGAATAACATATCATGCCGCAGAAAGTTTGTCATATGGTACCGTTGACGCAAACATTTTTTCGCGTATGATGAGGATGCTTTATGAAAGAAATCTATCTGGATCATGCCGCAACTACGCCGTTGGATGCACGAGTGCAGAAAGCGATGGAGCCGTATTGGAGCAAAGAATTCGGCAACCCGTCAAGTTTGCATCGAAAGGGCGTGGCTGCTAAAAAAGCCCTTGAAGAGAGCCGCAAGAACATTGCCGGAATTTTGCATTGTAAAGCATCAGAGATTATTTTCACTGGAGGAGGGACTGAGGCCGTTAATCTTGGCATAATTGGATTCGCGCGGGCCAATGCTCATCATGGGAGGCATATCGTCACTATGCGGATCGAGCATCATGCGGTTCTGCATTCGGTTGACGTACTCCGGGCAGAGGGTTTTGATGTTACTACTGTCGGTGTTTCGGAAGACGGGTTAATTGATCCGAAAGAAATCGAGCGGGTGATCCGGCCGGATACGATTCTGGTGTCAGTCATGTATGCCAACAACGAGATTGGCACGATCCAGCCGATCGCGGAGATCGGGAAAGTTCTGCGACGATATCGGGAGAAACAAAAACAGTCTCCGCACTATTCGCTATCTACTATTCGCTATCCACTACTCTTTACCGATGCATGCCAAGCGGCTGGAGCACTGGAACTGAATGTTGAAAAACTTGGTGTGGACATGCTCGCGGTCAACGGGTCAAAGATTTATGGACCAAAGGGTATTGGATGTCTGTATGCAAAAAGCGAAATCAAACTTGAGCCAGTGATTGTCGGAGGCGGGCAGGAAAAAGGCATGCGTTCCGGCACGGAAAATATCCCTGCCATTGTTGGATTTGCCGAAGCGCTTGAGATCGCGGCAGATATGCGCGTGAAAGAAAGCGAGCGGCTGACAAAACTTCGGGATTGGTTTATCGGCGAATTGCTGAAGAAAATCCCCGATGTGGTACTCAACGGCCACCCGAAGCTGCGTTTGCCGAACAATATCAATATCTCGATTCCCGGTATTGAGGGAGAGGCTGCAGTGATTTATCTTGATGCAAAGGGGATATATTGTTCAACCGGCTCTGCGTGCAGCAGTGTGTCGCTTGAGCCGTCGCACGTGATTCTGGAGCTTGGCCGGTCGCCCGATCTTGCGCAGGGTTCGCTCCGGTTTACACTTGGCAGAAGTACGACAAAAAAAGACCTTGAGTATGTGCTCAAGGCGTTGGCGGAGGTGGTAAAGAAAACCCGTTTTTCAAAATCGCGCTAATCAACGGATGCTGGCGGGGAAAAGATGCGATGCCAAGGCCGCGAAGTGTTTCAGAAAGATCTCTTTGCGATGAGATAACGATTTTTTGTGAAAATATATCCCAGCGTACGCGTGTTTCTGGCAGCATAAAACCCAAGATAAGACTATTCTGTAATCCTGTCATATCGGGCGGCGCAAGAGGATTAAAGGGGTTTTCGGGAGGATTAAGAATATATATGTACATTGCCACTCCTTTTCTTGTTTCAAAGATAATAAGAACTTGTTGTGATAGTATGTGATTTGTCTCATATATGCAAGAAATATCGATGTTAGAGATTCATGAGTTATTGGTTTCAGTCGAGGAGCGGAGTATAGCCGGTCCCGTTTCTTTGGCGATTGGTGCCGGAGAAATCCACGCGCTTATGGGGCCGAATGGGTCCGGGAAAAGTTCGCTTGCATACGCGATTGCCGGGCATCCGGAGTATCACATTACTAACGGGAGTGCTGCGCTTGATGATATAAATTTGCTTGAGCTCTCGCCGGAAAAGCGCGCAGAAGCGGGATTATTTTTGTCGTTTCAAGAACCGCCGGAGGTTGGCGGCGTAAGCATGAGTACGTTTTTGCAGATGATTGCATCAGTGCATGAAGATAGCCCAAAAGATTTTAAGAGTATACTTCCCGATATCGGGCTGCATGATAATTTTCTTCAACGGTTTTTAAATGAAGGATTTTCCGGAGGCGAAAAGAAAAAATCCGAGCTTCTGCAACTAATCGCGCGCAAGCCGAAGATCGCAATCTGCGATGAGATTGATTCAGGTCTTGATCTTGATGCGCTCAAAAGTGTTGCGGAGATTTTACGTGGCGAGGCAAAGCGCGGCACTGGGCTTTTGCTCATCAGCCACTCGCCGCGATTGTTTGAATTACTTCCTCCAGACTTCGTGCATGTGCTGTTGAAAGGCCGGTTGGTGGCATCCGGCGGCACCGAGATTTTGGAGAAATTGGAAAGAGGTGGATATAAGGAGTTTGAAGTATGAAAAAACAAATTTTATCACAAACCGAATATCAGTACGGATTTCATGATGAACGGGCAGCTGTCTACCAGACCAAGCCCGGGATTTCGGATGCAGTGGTGGGCGAGATATCCGCGATCAAAAACGAACCGGAGTGGATGCGGAAATTTCGGCTGGATGCGTTGCATGTTTTTGGCCAAAAGCAAATGCCGAATTGGGGCGCTGATTTGTCGGGGATTGATTTTGAGAAAATTATTTACTATATCAAGCCGTCAGACCGGATGGCAAAGTCATGGGATGACGTGCCGAGCGATATTAAAAATACGTTTGATAAGATCGGCGTGCCGCAGGCAGAGCAGCGGTTTTTTGCCGGTGCCGCAGCGCAGTATGATTCGGACGTGATCTACCATGCGTTGCGCAAAAACCTGCTGCGCAAGGGAGTGATATTCGTGGATATGGATACGGCGGTGCGGGAATATCCCGATCTGGTCAAACAATATTTCGGTACGGTGATTCCCATGGGAGATAATAAATTTGCCGCACTCAACTCCGCGGCGTGGTCGGGCGGTAGTTTTATTTATGTGCCGCCGGGCGTGAAGGTGGAGATGCCGCTGCAGGCGTATTTCCGCATCAATGCGCAAAATTTCGGCCAGTTCGAGCGTACGCTTATTATCGCGGACGAGGGAAGCGAGGTGCAGTATCTGGAGGGATGCACCGCTCCTGTCTACGCCACTGATTCGCTGCATGCCGCAGTGGTGGAGATTATTGCAAAGCCGCACAGCCGGGTGCGGTACATGACCGTGCAAAACTGGTCGAACAACGTATACAATCTGGTGACCAAGCGTGCGCGTGCTGAAGAGGGCGCATTTGTGGAATGGATTGATTGCAACCTTGGATCAAAAGTAACCATGAAGTATCCGTCTGTTTTTCTCTCGGGCAGGGGAGCGAGCGCGGATACGCTCTCGATCGCCATGGCAGGTCCGGGCCAGCATCAGGATGCCGGAGCAAAGATGATACATATGGCGCCGGATACGAGATCAAATGTAATTTCAAAATCGGTTTCGTTCGGCGGCGGCAGAACTTCATATCGGGGTTTGAGCCGTGCGGTTCGGGGAGCAAAAAACTCGCGCATCACGGTGCGGTGCGATGCCCTCATTCTTGATCCGCAGTCCCGCTCCGATACCTACCCCACTTTAAAGATAGATGAAGAGGACGTGCGCGTGGAGCATGAGGCAAAAGTATCGAAGATCGGCGAGAAAGAATTGTTTTATCTCCGCTCGCGCGGCCTGTCCGAAGTGGAGGCATCTTCCCTCATCGTAACCGGCTTCTTCGAGCCGCTCATGAAATACCTGCCGGTTGATTATGCAGTTGAGATGAATCGCTTGATAAAACTGGAAATGGAAGGCGCGGTGGGGTAAAGAACTGCTTATGAACGATGAATCAAGAATTTTAAAAAAAGAAATCGTTCTTTCGGAAGATCGGGAAGCTTTTGTTAAGGTTTTTCTTTTTGTTGATGACTTGCCGAAGACGGTTGATCTGAATATCCGGTTGGCGGGACGGGCAAGCAGGGCGGAAGTAACGATGCTTTACATTGGCAGAAATAAGGATGAGACTGAAATGAATATTGCGATTGTACATGAAGCGCCGGAGACGTACGGCCGGGCGATTATAAAAGCCGCGCTGTTTGATGAGTCGCGGCTGACGGTAAAGGGGATGCTTGATATACGGGAAGGAGCGAAGGGGGCGGATTCGTATCTGCTTGCAAAAGCGCTGCTGGTCTCGCCAAAGGCCCGAGCGGAGGTGTGTCCGTATCTTGAAATTTTGACTGACGAGGTAAAGGCGTCGCATGGCACGAGCATCGGCAGGATTGACGAGCGGCAATTGTTTTATCTGCAAAGCCGCGGTATTGCGGAGGAGGAGGGAAAGCGCTTGCTCCTCGCGGAATTTTTCCGGGATGCGGTGAAGAGTTTGGCAGACGAAGATCGGAGAAAATTTTTTCAAAGTTCTATAGCGTAAACCGTGGCCTTTATTTTTCGTAGTGTGGCCATATTATCTCAAAGATGATATTGAACCATATGCTGCAGATGAAAGAGACAGTCCATAGTGCTGCTCTCTCGAACTGAATCGGAGTGTATTCGGTTAAAAAGTTTATGATGATCCATAAGATATACGTAATAACAGCAAAGAGCGGAGAGTGAACAATGATATTTGCGATCTTTTGTTGTACGCCCATGCGGGTTATATAATAAGGCAATCTGAAAAACAGAGAGTTGAGCGCCATAATCCATGGAGTAAGACATACCGCGGTTACGCCATTTACGAAAAGAAGAAATAGACCCAGAGGCGTTGATCGACCCAATTCCGGTTTTATGCACCGCTGATAATATAGGCAGAGGGAGTATACTAAGAAGGGGATATAAAGAATTATAATCACGGTCAAAATCGGATGAGCGTAGATAATAGTCGCCATTGCACGTAGCTCCTTATTTTTATATAGCCAGTTTTTGAAGGTACATTTTGTCTAAGATATACTACTGCATATTTTTTTCAAGATCTTGCATGAACTATAAAAGTGATTTTCCCATCTTTAACCGTTACAAAAAACAGGACAAGTCCTTGGTCTATTTGGATTCTGCGGCTATGGCCCAGATGCCGCAGCAGGCGATTGATGCGGTTCGGCAACATGATGAGGAAGCGCATGCAAATGTGCACCGGGGAATTTATGCGCTGTCGGAATTGGCAACGGAAAAATACGAGGCTGCGCGGGAAACGGTGCGGGCATTTATAAATGCCCGGTCGGTGAATGAGATTATTTTTACGCGCAACACGACCGAAGGTATTAATCTGGTTGCGTACGCGCTTGGGAAGAGCATACTCGTTGAAGGCGATCATGTTTTGATTTCTCGTGCGGAGCATCACTCCAATATGCTGCCGTGGCAGATGCTGGCGGAAGAAAAAGGAATAGTACTGGATGTCGTTGATGCAGATAAGGACGGGCTGATCGATGTTAAACACTCGGTGTTTAACATGCTGCATCCACGGACGAAACTTGCGGCGTTTTCGCATGTATCGCACGTGCTGGGTACGATCAATCCGGTTGCGGAGATGGGAAAACTTTTTCGCGAGCGCAATATTTTATTTTTGGTGGATGCTGCTCAAAGCATCGGCCATCTGGCGACAGACGTGCAAGACATCGGCTGTGACTTTCTGGTATTTTCCGGACATAAAATGGGAGGGCCGACCGGTATTGGCGTACTGTATGGCCGTGAAGAATTACTGGCAGATATGCCGCCGTTTTTGCGCGGCGGGGGCATGATTAACGAGGTCTCTTTTGAACATACGGAATTTGCCTTATTGCCGGCAAAGTTTGAAGCGGGTACGCCGAATGTGAGCGGGGCAGTCGGGCTTGCTGCAGCAATCACATATATTCAAAAAATTGGATTTGACGAGATCAGAAAAATCGACGAGGAATTGACAACCGAATTATTTTCCCGACTCGGCGGCATAAAGGGCATGAAAATATTTGGTCCGTCTGATGCGAAAGACCGTGGCGGCGTGGCAAGTTTTATGCTCAAAGGTATTCATCCGCACGATCTTGCTACGATCCTCGATCGCGATAACATCTGCATCCGCGCCGGCCACCACTGCGCGCAGCCGCTCATGCGGCACCTTGGCGTACCGGCAACTTCGCGCGCAAGTTTTTGGGTGTATAATACGAAAGAAGATGTTGAGCGTCTGACAGAGGGGATTGAAAAGGCTTCGGCTCTGTTAGCGATCAGATAGCCATGAATTTCCAAAAGCCCGCGCATATTGCCACTACAGTAATGACCGATCGGATATTACTTTAGTGGTAGGAGAAATAAAATTCCCCAATACATAATATATTGGGGGTGTTATAAATAATTGTGCCAGTCGGCAAAAATTTTACGTTGTTGATCTGTGAGACCATGCGTACATAGATTGACAAGAGATTTCGCATCTCTGATCCTGAAAAGAAGATCACCATATGCGCTTCCATATGTCTCTACGACTGCAATGATCGCCTCTGCAATAACGGCTTGGGGATTTTTGCACGAGTTTCCCCATTCGTCCGGGGTGCCCACAAGCGCAAATATCTTATCGTATTGTTCTCTTATTCGCGCTATACTATCGGCAACAGTTGAAAATCTATCAGGATCATGTTGAAATTTCCTTATCTTTTCTGCGCGCGCTCGTAGATCGCGGCAATCCCGGTAAATTTCTGTAGCCATAATAATGCGGGCGATTGCCCTTTCTACCGGAGAGTAGCCAAATCGCTTTATATAGTCACGCATGTTCTTGTTCCTTTCTGTGTGAATGATCGAACCCTATAATAATAAATGAGTAGCACAAGTTTATCTATCTATCAACTCGCGCGTTTAATTTATGTCCGATTCTCTTTACTCCGAAAAAATCATGTCGCATTACTATCGCCCCCGCAACTACGGGCTATGGCCGGAGTTTAGCGCGGAGCAACGGTACTCAAATCCCTTGTGCGGAGACGTGATTACGGTACGTATGCGTTTTATCGGTGAGCAGATTGCGGGGGTATGTTTTGAGCATGAAGGATGCGTGATCAGCCGGGCTGCGGCATCACTTCTATTTGAGGATATACAAGGTAAAACGAAACAAGAGATACGAGAGATGACATATATGCATATAGAGGGACTTCTGGGTATTACTGTTATGCCGGCACGGATGAAGTGTGCTTTGGCCGCTCTTGAGGCGATTCAAAGAATGGTGTAGAGTATAAGAGATGGAACCTGTACAAGAAGACAATCAGCTGCCTCCCAAAAAAACGCTCAAGATCGGCAAGATTATTGTCGATCGGAATTTGTGTATTGGGGCCGCGTCGTGCATTGCAGTAGCGCCGGGAGTGTTTGAGCTTGATTCGGAAAATAAAGCGATAGTCTACAACGACAAGGGGGCGGATGCCGAAACAATCTTGCTGGCCGCTCAATCATGTCCAACCCAAGCCATACTTATTTTTGACGAAGAAGGAAATCAGATATACCCGTAATGTTCATTTCTAATTTTGAATTCTGAATTTCGAATGAATGTAAGAATGAGCGAATTAAGAAACGGCGCTTCGAGTCCTCATTCAGTCATTCAAATTTCATTCAAAATTCAAAACTGGAAATTAAAAATTAATATCACTTCTATGCAAATTGTAAAATATCTATCGGAAATTATGCCTACAATTACTGCAGATGCCCACTGTGACATTCCATGCGGTGTGTATGATCCGACTCCGGCAAAGATCGCAGCAAAGACTGTGGCGCGGATGGTACAGCAATTGGATGAAATACAGCCGCCCCAAAGCACGGACAGCCATTCGATTGCAAATCACGCCAACATGATCAGCCGGCGTATCGCGGTAAAAGAACAGCACGCCGAGCTTTGTAAGAAAGAATTGTTGATTCTCTGGACGGATTTTTTTAAATCGGAGCATCTGGAACAGTTTCCGAATCTGCATGTTTTGTTCTGGGATGCCGTAAAGCTGTGTTCAAAAAATAAGCAGGAGGTCAACGCGGATGCGGCGCAAAAATTAGTTGAGGCGGTAGACGGGATTGCAAAAATATTTTACGAGGCAAAAAAAGTTCCGGAACGGTATGAAGCATATCAGGCTATTACCGATAAGCTCTATTAAGAAAATATTATTTCGGGTGCGGGTGAGCGGTGAAAGCTGCTGGCCCAGTTTAGTGCAGGGCAAGTTGTATTGGGCAAGCGGATGGGGGTCTATAGGAGCGGGGGATTTTCTCGTGTTTGGCAACCCGAATGGTTCCGGACAGATTTTGGTAAAAAAGGTTCTTGGTGTGCGGGTAGACGGATATGATGTTGGAAGTGTGGTTTTGTGGGGGGCATCGAGCAGGAATTTCGGAGTCATAAACAAACAGCACATTTTAGGAAAAATAATAGGATGGAACAGCCGATGATGTTCAAAAAAGTCAAAGAAGCGCTTGAAGAGATACGGCCGATGCTGGCGCAGCATCTCGGGGATATTGAGTTTGTCAGGCTTGAAAACGGGATAGTTTATGTTAAAATGCTTGGCATGTGCGATGGGTGCCCCTTGAGCGTGCTTACTCTAAAAGGAGGCGTTGAAGAGCTGCTTAAAATGCGGGTGCCTGGGATTATCGGAGTAGAGGCGATATAAATATGGAACACCAACCAACAACGCGGCAGTTAATTTTATTCAGCGTGGTTTTAAGTTTTGTGGTTTCGATTATCGGGACAATTCTTTCATTGAGTGTATTTGGGCCGCTTATTGCCGGGCCGGAGGCGGGAAGCGGTGGAACTATCGTATACCATAGGCCGTCATTTCTTGAAAAAATAACGCAGACCACTCCGGAAAAAATAAAAGATGATGTTGTGGTTCCGGTGCGTCCGGAGGACACGGTTGAAAAGGTGGTTGCATCGGCATCTCCGGCAGTGGTAAGCGTGGTTGCCAGCAAAGATGTGCCGATTGTGGAGCAATATTATGTTGACCCGTTTGGAGATGATCCCTTGTTCAAACAATTTTTTGGAGATAACGGACCAAGTATTCAGATTCCGCAGCTGCGCCAAAAAGGAACTCGGAAACAGGATGTGTCCGCGGGAACAGGTTTTTTTGTCTCGTCTGATGGATTGATCATTACCAATAAGCATGTGGTTGCGGACAAAGAAGCGAGCTATACGGTACTCATGAATGACGGCAAAAAGCTGCCGGCAAAAGTACTGGCGCGCGACCCGATCCAGGACCTGGCCGTGCTTCAAGTGGTCGGATCGAACTTTCCGTCGCTGCGTCCGGGCGACTCAAGCCAGGTGAAAATCGGCCAGACGGTGATCGCAATCGGCAACGCGCTTGGCGAGTTCCGCAATACGGTTTCGGTTGGCGTAATCTCCGGCTTGCAGCGCTCCATAGTGGCGCAGGGCGGAGCTTCGGGACCGGAAGCTTTGCAGGAGTTGATCCAGACTGATGCTGCGATTAACCCTGGCAATTCCGGCGGGCCCTTGCTCAATATTCGCGGCGAGGTGATTGGGATCAATACGGCGGTTGCAAGCGGCGCGCAGGGTATTGGGTTTGCCTTGCCGATTAACAAGGCAAAGCGCGATCTGGAGAATATAAAAGCATACGGTCGTTTTATTTATCCGTTTCTTGGGGTGCGTTATGTGATTGTCTCTAAAGAGTTGGCTGCAAAACAAGGGTTGAAGCGCGATTATGGAGCGCTGGTCGCAAAAGGCGAGAACGAAGGAGGAGTCGCGACCGGAAGTCCTGCATCGGTTGCCGGTCTCAAAGAAGGCGATATTATTTTGTTCTTTGACGGCGAACGGATTGATATAGATCATCCCTTGTCTGCGTTGATCCAGAAGCACAAAGTCGGAGAAACGGTGACGTTGCGCATATTTCGAGATGACAAGGAATTTGACGTGAAAGTAAAACTTGAGGAACGGAAATGAAATCGCTGGTCGGATCAAAGAAAAAATTTCTGGTTTTTTCCGCGCATCCCGATGATGTTGACTTCGGATGCTCCGCTACTGTTGCGCGGCTGACCAGCGAAGGTAACGAAGTAGTCTATTGCATTATCACGAATGGTGAGAAGGGGGTGCATAACGTGCGCCAGTCAAAACGTGCAATGACGCTCATGCGCGAGGCCGAACAACGCACTGCGGCAAAAATAGCCGGTGTGGATGAGGTTATTTTTCTTCGCCAGACTGACGGGTCTCTTGAAAATACGCTCGCATTGCGCAAAATGCTTACGCGCGTGATACGCGAAGCGCGCCCTGATATTGTGCTTGCGTACGACCCGGGAAACCATGCCTTTGATCTCTTTGGCAGGTTTCATCGTGATCATCGGATAACTGCTGAAGCGGTGTTTGATTCAATTTATCCCGCAGCAGGTTCACTTGGTTTTTTCCCGGAGCTTGCCAAAGCCAATATCATGCCCCATCAGATTGAAGAAGTCTGGTTTTGGGGTACGGACAAGCCGAATCTGTGGGTTGACGTGTCAAAGACCATGGACAAAAAAATACAAGCTCTTCGGGCTCACGAAAGCCAGATCAAGGATGTCAAAGCAATGGAAAAACGAATGCGCGATCGCGCTCGCGATGCCGTGCCTACCGGCAGGCAGGCCGGAAAGAAAAAACGCATAAAGTACGTGGAAACATTCCGCCGATTGACGTTTTGATATTGTGCTAAGCGAGGAAGTGCATACCGATTATACACCCCGCTGAAACCAGTGGGGACTTGATTTTTTGAAATTTTTCTGATATAGTTGCGGTAGAAATATGTGACGAAACGAATTCTTTTCGTGTTCTAAGTCAAGAATATAAGCAATTTTAACTTTTTTATCTTTATGCCACCATCATTTCCGCCATTTCAACAATTTACGGTTAAAGCGCAGGAAGCCCTTAAGCGGGCGCATGACCTTGCTTTGGAACGTTCGCATCAGCAGATTGATGCGCTGCATTTGCTTGCGGCTCTGGTGCTGCAGGAGGAGGGCACCGTTGATGCTATTTTAGAAAAATTGGAGATTGACATATCGGCATTTGCGGATCGTATGTTCGAGGCGCTTGACGCGATGCCGCGTGGAAGCGTGGTCTCAACTCCGTTGGGGCAGGTCTACCTGACCCAAGATCTTGCAAAGGTGATCGAACAGGCGCATCGGGAGGCCAGCCAGCTCAAAGATGAGTTTATCTCGACCGAGCATTTATTTCTGGCTCTTATGGATGTGCAGTCCCGGGCAAAAGACATACTGACGCGCGAGGGCCTGCAAAAAGAAGTTATTTTGCGCTCGCTCGCGGAGCTTCGCGGAGGCCAGCGCATTACGGATCAGGAGCCGGAGACAAAATATAACGTACTGGAAAAATATGCGCGCAATCTGACCCGCCTTGCGCGTGCCGAAAAGCTTGATCCGGTAATCGGCCGGGACGACGAAATCCGCCGCGTAATGCAGGTGCTCTCGCGCCGGACTAAAAACAATCCGGTGCTGATCGGCGAGGCCGGGGTAGGCAAGACCGCGATTGCTGAAGGCCTTGCGGAGCGAATTGTGGCGGGTGATGTGCCGGAGACGCTGAAGGAAAAAGAAGTAATCGCGATTGATATTGCAGCTATTGTGGCGGGTACCAAATACCGGGGAGAGTTTGAAGACCGCCTAAAAGCGGTGGTGCGCGAAATCGAGCGCGGAGGCGGCAAATATATTATTTTTATTGATGAGCTGCATACCCTTGTTGGTGCGGGTGCCGCTGAAGGCGCCATTGATGCGTCTAACATGTTGAAACCTGCGCTTGCGCGCGGAGAGCTGCATGCAATCGGTGCCACCACATTGCGCGAATATCAGCGCTATATTGAACGGGACCCGGCTCTTGCCCGGCGTTTCCAGGCGGTGTATGTGGATGAGCCTTCAGTTGAAGACACGATTGCAATTTTGCGCGGGCTGAAGCGCAAGTATGAGGCGCATCATGGCGTAAAAATTACCGATGCGGCCTTGGTTTCCGCGGCGCAGTTGTCTTCGCGGTATATTACGGACCGATTCCTGCCGGATAAGGCAGTTGACCTGATGGATGAGGCTGCATCTTCGCTCCGGCTTGAGATGGACAGTCTGCCAAAAGAACTGGACGAGACGCGGAGAAAAATCATGCGGCTTGAAATCGAGCGTGCGGGTTTGGTAAGTGAATCTTCGCAGGCGGACAAAAAAGAATCCGACCGCAAGCAAAAAGAGCGCCTCAAGAAAATCGAAAAGGAAATCTCGGATCTGCAGGAAAGCATCCGCGGGCTTGAGCAAACATGGGCAAAAGAGAAAGAGACGATTCAGGAAGTACGCGCATTCAAAAAAAATCTTGACGAATCACGCCAGGAGTCGGATATTGCGGAGCGCAGCGGTGAGTTTGGCAAGGTTGCCGAATTGCGGTACGGGAAAATTCCGCAGCTTGAAACACAGCTGGAAGATGCGGAAAAGCGTTTGGTGAGCTTGCAGAATTCACGGAATTTATTGCGCGGCGAAGTTACGGAAGAAGATATCGCAGCCGCGATTGCGCGCTGGACCGGCATTCCCGTGACCAAAATTATCGAAACCGAGGCATCGCGCCTGATCAAGATGGAAGATGAACTCAAGAAGCGCGTGATCGGCCAAGACGAAGCAATCGAACGGATCGCATCCGCGGTGCGGCGCTCCCGCGCGGGCATCGGCGAAGAGAACCGCCCCATCGGCTCCTTCATGTTTTTGGGGCAGACAGGCGTTGGCAAAACAGAACTTGCCAAAGCGCTCGCGGAATTTTTGTTCAGCGATGAAAAGGCGCTCATCCGGATTGATATGTCCGAATATATGGAGCGTCACACTGCGGCAAAATTCATCGGCTCGCCTCCGGGATACGTCGGTTATGAAGAGGGCGGGCAGCTCACCGAGCTCGTAAAGCATCGCCCGTATTCGGTCATACTCTTTGACGAAATTGAAAAAGCGCATCCGGAAGTATTTAATATTCTTTTGCAGATTCTCGACAACGGCCGCCTGACGGATGCCAAGGGTCGCACCGTGAATTTTAAAAATACGATCATTGTGATGACATCCAACGTAGGCAGCGAATTTGTACACGAGATGGGTCAGATCGGATTCATGACAATAGACGAAGACACGCGCGAGCGCAAAGAGTCCGACATGAAAGGACGGATCCGTCGGGCGTTGGAGCGCAACTTCCGCCCCGAGTTTCTCAACCGTCTTGATGAGATTATTTTCTTCTCCTCATTAAATCCGGCGACGATTCAAAAGATTGTCGAGATACAGCTGGATCGCGTAGCCAAACGCATGGAGGGCCGCGAGATCGCGATTGCGTTTGCGGACGAGGTGAAGAGCGTGATCGCGGAAAAAGGATATGATGCAAACTATGGTGCACGTCCGCTCAAGCGCGCGATCCAGAGCATGATTCTCGATCCGCTTGCGCATGAAATTATTTCCGGGAAAATAGTTTCCGGAGACTCGATTTTGATCGGCGTCAAAGACGGCAAGATTACCATCTCGCCGCATGCAAAAAAACTTGCAGTAAAACAGGTGAAGCCGCGGACTCACGCCATGACAAAAAGATAATTAAAGAGGGCCACCGAGAGGTGGCCCAAACTTTTTTGGTATCATTACCGCGAAACAAATTCGTATTTTGCAAATCAGGTTTTGATTACGGACCTGTTTTGCGGCAATGATACCGATAGAAAAGAGAGATAACTTTCGCTTATATGCTGTGCATACAGCGAGTTTTTTTGAAAGAACGGAAATGAGATGAAAGAAATCATCTGAATAAAAATTTCTGAAAAAGAACGAATATATTGGCTTTGCAAAGCGAGAAATCAGAAAATGTATCATTCATCTAATTTCTGATTCTTATTATCCCAGATATATAAAAATACGTCAAGAAAAGTTATCCACAAGAGAAACGATACACGTAAAACGTATCACATATCACGATGAAGATGCTCTATCGTCTTCCAAAGCATTGCGGCAATTTCTTCTGCTATGCGTGATGTGGTAGCATATTCAGTTTCGGTAAGCCAGTTTTCTTTTCTCGCAAATTCCAAGAGATATCTGCTTTCCTGAAGCGAGCCGAATGATGTTTCAAAGAAATTGATTTTCACAAGTGTTCTCTTGCGGGCGTATCCCTCAATATAGTTTAAGATGATTGAAAGCGATGCTCGCCTCAGTTGTGAAGTTGATCCATACAATTCTTCTCTTGGAAATTGTTTTGTAACTTTGTATACCAAATGTACAAAGTCATCCATTCTTTCTCTCAGGATAGCGTGGAATTTCCGCTCCATAGTGTTTCGTGTTATGTGTTATGTTTTACGTTCTTTTCAAATCTTGGAAACTGGAATGCTGACGGACAAATTTTTTGCAATGGACACAGATCGCATCGCGGGTCTTTTGCGGTGCAGATTTTTCTGCCGTGGTCGATGAGCAGATACGTGGAGCGGAACCAATTTTTTTTTGGGAGCAGCTCCATGAGATCGCGTTCAATTTTTTTTGGATCATGCGCTGCGGAAAGTTCGAGGCGTTGCGAGAGGCGGGCGACGTGCGTGTCCACGGCAATGCCCTCGACAACTCCGTACGCATTTCCCAGAACTACGTTTGCGGTTTTGCGCGCCACGCCGCGGAGCGTGAGCAACTCTTCCATTGTCTTCGGAATTTTTCCGTTGAAATTTTCTTTGACAAGTTTTGCTGTTGCAAGAATATGTTTTGCTTTTGCACGATAGAAGCCGGTGGAGTGGATCATATGTTCAAATTCTTTTCTTCCGGCCGTGCTCGTGCCTGCCCGGACGTAGGCATCGAGCGTTCGATATTTTTGGAAAAGTTTTTCAGTTACCTCGTTTACTTTTTTGTCGGTGCACTGTGCGGAGAGAATGACTGCGACCAGCAGTTCCCACGGGTTGGAAAACCGGAGGATCATGCCTGCGTCCGGGTAAGTTTTTTTCAGCAGTGAGAAAATTTTGTCCGTCCGGTCCTGCTTTTGTGAAAATGTTTCTTTTTTCATTTAGTCATTTTATCAAACATTTGGGAGTGCACCAAATTGACAGCAAGGGGAGTTATTGTTATGAAAGTAGTATAGTATGAACACTTCGCAAGAATTGCATCGCAAAGCGTTTGAACTCACCCTGGCGCTCTACCGCGTAACGGATTTTTTTCCGCAGGGGGAGGCGCTCAAGCGGCAGCTTCGGGAAAAGGCAAACGAAATTTTTGGAAATGTCACCGAATACGATTATGCCGGCAGTCATGAAGCGGAGGCTCTTAGTGTGCTTGCCAGGGTTGAAACCATAAAAGGGTATTTGCGCGTGAGCCGTGCCATGCGGCTGGTCCGGCCGATCAACCTGACTATCCTTGAACGCGAGTATGAAGCGCTTGAACATTTTTTCAGGCAGGAACTTGCCGTGAACAATATTTCCCAAAATCGTGACTGGAACCCCGATGCAGCGGGTTATAATCAAGTGAGTGAGAGCCGCGAGAAACCCATTTCTCGAGGCCGAGCGAACGCCGAATATACAGAGTATAATCAAGTGAGTGAGAGTCATGGGAAGCAGCACGCTTCGCCTGACCGAACGAACGCAGAATATACCGGGCATAATCAGAAGGCGACAAGACAAAGCGGTCCGGAAATGTCCATGCCCAACAGGCGTATTGATTCTGACGGCCCCGCCAAAGACAGTGAGAAGCAAGTTTCTCAAAAACCTTTGCTACGCCACTCCGGTCAAAATGCCAGTATAACCGGTCGCCAAAAAGATATACTTAGCTTTGTAGAAAAGGTGTCCCAGGCAAAAATAAGTGATTTCCAGACCCTGCTTGCTGATGTAAGCGCTAAAACTATCCAACGCGATCTGCACGATCTGGTGCAAAAAGATGTCCTTAAAAAAGAAGGCGAAAAACGTTGGACGATCTATTCTCTCAAGTAATTTCTCATTTATGGGGATAACACATCTTATATATGGGAAATGTCTTATAGAATATAGGACATTTTTCATATATAAGGGACAAACTATATGAGACCTTTGACTAAAGTCATTATTCCAGTTGCTGGTCTTGGAACCAGGTTTCTTCCTGCAACCAAAGCACAACCCAAGGCAATGCTGCCCTTGATCGACAAGCCGGTCATACAGTTTTTGGTTGAGGAAGCAGTTGCATCCGGCATTACTGATATTATCTTTGTAACCGGTCGGGGTAAGAGAGCTATAGAGGATCACTTTGACTATTCTCTGGAACTTGAGTATTTTCTCCGTAATCGCGGGAAGACCGAACTTGCGGATCGCATTCACGCAATATCGTCTCTGGCAAAATTTACTTATGTCCGTGAAAGCGAACCGTTGGGACCCGGACACGCAGTATTGCAAGCTAGACATCTTATCGGACATGATGAGCCTGTCGCTGTTCTCTATGAAGACGATGTTGTTGACGCAAAAGTGCCATGCTTGAAACAGCTTATGGATGTCTTTGACTTATATCATAAGCCAGTACTTGCACTTGATCGTGTTCCTAAAAAAATGGTTTCAAGATATGGTATTGTCGGCGTAAAAAAGATTTCCAATCGGACATTCAGAGTGACCGATATGATTGAGAAGCCGAAGATTGAAGAGGCGCCTTCCAATCTTGTGTCACGCGGCAAATATATCTATACGCCCGAGCTCCTGGATCTTTTGGCAGTCATGAAGCCTGGTCCCGGAGGGGAATTATATCAAACAGGTGCATTCCAACTCTATCTAAAAAAAGGGGGAGAGATGTATGGCTATGAATACGAGGGGATATTGCTGGATTGCGGAGAAAAACTTGGATTTGCTAAGGCAATGGTGCAGGTCGGGCTTAAACATCCGGAGATTGGCAAGCAGTTCAGACAGTACTTGAAAAAACTTGATATATAAGATACTCTCTTAAGAGGCTCTATAAATGGGCGCAAATGAGTGTATATGCAAGCATGATATATGTTATCCACAGGGCCAGGGCTTGTCGAACAAGGCAGCTGGCTCTATACTGGAGAGAGTTCGAAAATAAGCGCAATTTGCATGATATCTAAGGGAAATACTTTTTGTGGATAAGTGCACTTGCGCATGCTTGTGAGAACAGTATACTTATGATATAAGTATGTGGAACGCCTGATTACATCTAATTTTTAAGAAAGCCATTTTTGGTTTGGTTTACGTATATCAGAAAAAGTCCCGCACTCATATAATAAGAAAGGTTACAATTTTGGAACGTTTCTTATTATATGGGATGCATGGAAGTCACTGGCTGATCGGAGAGAACATTGACAATTGAGAAAACAAGGAATTGAGATATCGAACGCAGTTGGAGGTTTCCTTACTTGGGGCTTCAAGATTCGGTCGATCTCCTTAAGTCCAGCTCCTATTTTCAGCCGCAAGGTTTGGTGATGTTGAGCTTGCTGTTGAAAATAGGGGCTGGATGAGGGGAACTTGGCTCCAAAGTTTTTCTTCTTCATTATTCAAATCAAAATACGCTTCATCTCAAATCCAGTTCGTCGACAAGGATAAGAAGTGAAGCGTTCAGAGGCACGAAGCTTTTTCTGTCTTTACTGAAACAGGAAGAGACAGAAAAAAGTTTCTGTTAGTAACGTTGTCCGGGGCAAAGCAAAAATCTTTAATAATCTTTTGTTCTGCCAGCGGATGGCAAAATATACGAACATTATGAATATATTATCCTTTAGTGGTGGCAGCCGCGGACTTAAGAAAGTTGCGGCATTGGCAACGGCCATCACGATTTCAGGAGCGGCGATCATCATGCCGTTGGCTGCAGTCGCACAGACTGTTACCATCGAATCGCTGATGGCACAGATCGCGGCGCTCCAAGCACAGATCGCGGCATTGCAGCAGGGTACGGGAACTGGCGCAATGACCGGGGCAAAGTGCACCTTCACCCGGAGTCTGACAGTCGGATCTCGGGGAGATGATGTCACTTGCCTTCAAAACACCTTGATTGCAGGAGGGTATCTGAATGTGGCGGCAACCGGATACTTTGGTGTCCTGACCAGAGCCGCAGTAGCTAAATGGCAGGTAGCGGCAGGAGTTTCTCCGGCAGCCGGATACTTCGGACCGATATCGCGCGCAGCATACAATGCGCAGGTAGCACAGGTACCAACTCCGCCGACACCGGCAACACCGGGTATTCCAGGAGTTCCAGGTGTCCCGGGTGTCCCGGGAACGCCTGCAACGCCGGTAACACCGGTAGCAACGGGATTGAGCGTCATGCTTGACGCAAACCAGCCGGTTGCAAACCTTGCTCCGGGCGGAGCGGCACGCGTACCGTTTACCCGAGTCAAATTTATGGCTTCTGCAGACGGTGATGTAACCATTACCGGTCTCACCGTAGAGCGCAAAGGACCTTCCAACGATGCGGCGCTTGATAGCGTAGTATTGCTGGATGAGAACGGAGCGCAGCTCGGCCTTTCCAAGACTTTGAACTCGCTTCATCAGGCATTATTGAATGAACCGGTAGTAGTAAAAGCTGGCAGCACGCGAACACTTACCCTTGCAGGTAACATGGTTGCGGCAAACAGCTCATACAACGGCCAGGTGATTCAGATTGCTTTGGTTGGAGTAAACGCAGGAACAACCGCAGTAAACGGTGTTTCCGCAACAGCACCGATTGTCGGCAATGGCCAGACCTACAACAGTACGGTCTCAATCGGAACGGTTAGCATGCAGCGCGGATCAACTGATCCGGGTGCGGCGATCACGAAAAACATCGGTGAGCTTGCATACACATTTTCAGCAGTCCGCGTAACTGCAGGATCTGCGGAAAAGGTATATCTCAAGTACATCCGCTGGAACCAGACTGGATCGGTTGCATCAGGAGATCTTGCTAACGTCAAGACCTATGTAGACGGCGTCGCATATGACGCGGTGGTCAGCTCGGATGGCAAGTACTATACAACGACATTTACCGACAACAGCGGTCAGGGACTTTTGATCGACAAGGGATTTTCAAAGGAACTTTCGATCAAGGGTGACATTATCGGAGGATCCGGACGCACCATTATCTTCGATATCGCAAAACGTGTTGACATCGGCTTGAACGGCCAGACCTACGGATTCGGCATTATGCCTCCGCAGACCGGCACGGCAGCTGCTGATCACACCAGCCCGAACTTCACTTCGAGTGAGGATCCATGGTATGCCGGCGGTACGGTAACCGTATCCGCAGGTACGATCAGCGTCAGCACTTCAAACGCGGTAGCTGCCCAAAACATTGCCGTAAACGTAAACAATGTTCCATTGGGAGCATTTACTACGGATGTAAAGGGTGAGCCGATCACGGTAACCAAAGTGGCATTCAACGTAACGCTTGTTGATGAGACAGTTGCTACGATGGATGTAGATGATCTGACCAACGTTTCATTGGTTGACGAAAACGGCAGTGTCATTGGCGGTCCGGTTGACGGAAACGCATCTGACACGACTGATACAGGCGGTTCTGCTGACGGTGTGTTGGTATTCTCAACGAGCATTACCTTCCCGGTTGGTCTTCACACCTATACCCTCAAAGGTAAGGTGGGATCTGACATAACCAACAACGTCACGATCCAGGCATCAACCACCCCAAGCACTGACTTTGCTTCGGCAAAAGGTCAGAACAGCGGCAACTCGATCACCCCGTCACCGGCAGCGGCAATCGCCATGAACACCATGACGGTAAAGACCGGCGCCTTGACGGTAAACGTCGCAACCGTACCGGTTGCGCAGACCGTGATCGCAGGATCCTTGCAGTTTGAATTCGCACGCTACATCTTTGACACGACAGCATCCGGAGAAGATGTGCGCGTGGTATCAATCCCGCTTTACTTCAACGCAGTTTCAGGAAACCGCAACGATCTGACCAATTGTCAGCTCTATGACGGAACCACTTCAGTAAACAGCAGCAATAAGAAGAATCCGGTATCAACCGACACTGCATCTTCCACGAGCATTACCTTTGACGGAACTGGCTTGGTCTTGGCCAAGGGGAACTCAAAGACGCTCTCCATGAAGTGTGATGTCCGCAGCGGATCAACCGGAGTGTACCAGTGGGGTATTGATGCGGGACAGAACGCATCCTTTACCGGAGTGACTGGCTTGGGCAGCGGACAAACTATTGCCGAGACATTCACCGATGCGGCAGGCCAGCAAATGACGGCATCATCGGGCGGAACTCTCTCGACAGTACTTGACACCAACAGCCCGGGCTACGCGATTGTCACGGGAGGCACAACCGGAGTTGAACTCGCGCGCATCAAGTACAGCGCAGTGAATGAAGATGTCGATGTCAAGCAGATTGCGCTGCAATTGACCGGTGTTGCTTCAAACACCCCGAACGATTTGGCCGACAACAAAGTGTCTCTGTACGATGCAGACACCATGGCGCTTGTCGGAACCGCATCATTCGGATCAGGAGACAACGCGACATCAAGCTTGATCACGGCAGGAGCATTCCGTATTCCAAAAGGCGGATCTAAGACTTTGGTCATCAAGGGTGATATCTCGGCAATCGGTCCGAGCGCAAACCTGACCGCATCCGGAGATCTGTTGATTGTTGATTACGACGGAGGAAACAACGGCGTAAACGGTAACTACGGAACCGGTGTTGCATCAGGAGCTACCATTACCCCGACCAGCGCGGATTCGGCATCAGCCGGAGTACGGATCATGAGGTCATATCCGATCGTAAGCTATATTGCATTGAGCTCCGCAGAGAAGATTGTCAGCAGCAAAGCAGACAACATTCTCTACAAGTTCAGCGTAAAAGCTCAGAATGGCGACGTAGCACTGTATAAGTTCTCGTTTGCTATCGGTTCCTCATCGCTCATGGCGACGACCTCCGCGTATGCAGTATATGCGTACACTGACTCAGGATTCTCGACGATTGACTCGACATTCTCCGCAACCGGTTTGGTCAACGCAGGTACCTGCTTCAACGGGTTGTCTTCAACCGCAGCGGGTCCGAGAACGATCTCGATCTATCCTGACAAGACAAGCTGCAACAGCAGCGCAACGACGACTTATATCGTCCCGAATGGTTCGACACGCTACTTCCAGCTTCGTGCAACCGCGGCAAATGTTTCGACAAACACCAACAGCAAGGACACCATTACGGTTAACTTGAGAGGTGACTCGGCGTATCCGGTAAACACGGCAACGCTCATGTCGAAAGCAGGAAGCCAGGGCAGCACGGCAGTGACCAGCTCGGTGGATGCAGACACAAACAATGCGTTCATCTGGTCGCCAGTGTCAACCACCACGCAGAATACGATCCAGGATCTTGATTTCACCAACGGATATCAGGTCAAGGGTCTGCCTGCAATCGGTACGACACAGGAGAGCTTGCAGTCTCAGTAAAATCTCACAATCCTTGTGTGTGAGTGCAAAATCCCCCTTCGGGGGGATTTTTGTTTGACCATTGTTGGCCGGCTATGGTAGCATGATTGTATGCAATATAAAGAAATTATTATTGGAATTGTCATTGCGTTGCTGGTTGGCGCGGGGTTTATCTTTCGCGCAAGTATTTTTCCTTCCGCCTTGAAAGTTCAGGAAGAAAATAAGGGTATAGAATCAACCTCAACACCATCAACAGATCAATCAAAAATTTCCAGCGACCAGACTGCCACTTCTTCGTCCGGTAATATGCCAGATCAGGGTGTTCCTGGCGCTTCCGGAACCCCTCATACCCAATCCGTTGTCGCATATCGCGGTCGGCCTCTTGACGAAGTGAGATTCGGACAGGCCGCACTCCAATCCATGAGCGTCGCGCATAGGGATGATATCTCGGCAAATATCCGAAAGTATGCCAAGATGGCCAAAGAAAGTCCTGAATATATAGCGGCATGGCTTCAGACAGCCATTCTTAAAAAAACCATTGAAGACTATGAAGGCGCACGGGATATCTGGATTTATGTGACCATCGCGCGTCCGCGCGAAGCAACCGCATTTCTGAACTTGGGCGATCTGTATACGAATTATCTGAAAGACTATCCTAAGGCCGAAAAAAACTATCAGGGCGCCATCAAGGCCGAACCAAAAAATGTCATGGGATATCTTGGACTCTCCGATCTGTATATCTTTTTCTACAAAGAAAAGGCGGCACAGGCAGAGCAGGTTTTGAAACAGGGGATTGCGGCAAATCCTGATGATGCCAATTTGCAAAAAGCGCTTGTGCGTCTGCATGAGCGCGAGGCGAAATAATCTCCGGGTCTTCGATATGGGAATAGGAGCGCGCAATTTAGGAAAACAGCTTCTGGCTGTTTTCCTTTTTGTGTATATAGTATCTTTTGCCGGAAGCGTCTTTGCCGCTTCTGAAATTACGCATTTCATATTTACCACAGAGCCGCAAACCGTACAGCCGGCAAAACGTTCAGGCGCTCTGACCATTCAGGCACAGGATGTGAACGACAAGGAAATCAAAAGCATAGAGACTATTTATCTGGAATTTTCTTCGACGTCTTCAACTGGAGAGTTTGTGAACGCAAGTTCAAGTCCCGTGAGTGCGTGGGTGATGAGCAAAGGAACTGCAAACCGCTCGTTCTATTACAGAGATTCCACTCCGGGGCTTTATATGCTTACGGTAAAAGCACGCGGCAAGGAATCGGGAACATCATGGACAACCAGTCAGGCGATTACCGTATCCAATGACGGGTCGAGCAGTGTTCTTACTCCCCCGACGCCCTTCACCCCGACGGTACCGTCGGGGCAGGGGGTCGGGGCTCCGACCGGAAGCGTCGGAGCTGCGCCACCGCCTTCTGCATCTGCTCCGGCAATTTCTTCCAACGCACAGATCAGCGTTGATGCAGGCTCGGATCAGACGTCAACCGCAGGTTCGCTGGTTGAGTTCAGGGGCATTGCGCTGGGGCTTAAAAAAGAGCCCCTGGCTCCTGCGCGTTTCTGGTGGAATTTCGGCGATGGTGAGACGCAGGAGGGGAAAGTTATCGAGCATATTTTTCGCATTCCCGGCACGTATATTGTGGGACTGCATGTTTCTTCGGGTGAATACTCGTCTTCTGACTATGCGACAGTCCGGGTGCTTGAGAACCAAATGCGTGTTGGCCGCGTTGTATCCGGAGGAGAGGGATATATACAGCTTGTTAATCCGCTTAAAACAGAAGTAGATATTGGCGATTGGATCATCGAAGACGGGTCACATAAGGAGTTTTTTATTCCCCCAAAGACCAAAATTGCGGCCGGGGGAGATCTGTCGCTCTCCAATGCGGTGACCGGACTTCTTATGGCCGGAGTGCGGAATTCGCTTACGATTCAGTATCCGAATGGCACGATCGCCCTTTCGTATATTGAGCCGGAGACTCCAAACAGTCCTGCCGGATCCATAGCAACATCCTCCCAGCCGGCAAAGATTCAAAACGCGTCAGCGGCAAATCTTACGGCGGGCGCTTCCTCACCGAAAAGCGCCGTACCGCAGTCTCAAGAAGCATCGCATCCCATGGATTTTGCGCCTGATGAAAGCGCCGCTTCACAGAATATACACAATGAGTCTCACAATCCCGCGGCAATTGCGGCAGGGTTTTCCGTTTCATCCCGGATGATGTTTGCCGGAGCAATCGGACTAAGCGCGCTTGGCGCAATCGGGTTTTTCTTCGTGAAGCATTTTCTCATCTCATGAAAAGAAAACTTATTATTTTCACGACCGCATATTATCCCTTTGTCGGAGGGGTTGAGACGGCAATCAAGGAAATAAGCTTAAGACTTCAGGATACATTTGATGTTTCTATTGTGACGGCCAGGTTTTCCCGCGCTCTCCCAAAGCGCGAGGCTCGTGCCGAAGGAAATGTGATCAGGGTGGGCTTTGGCTCCGGACTGGATAAGTGGCTCCTGCCATTTTTGGGTTGTATTGTTGCTTGGCGGAATATCGGCAAAGGAGAGAAGGCCGTATTATTGGGAGTAGATATTTCACAAGGTTCCGTTGCCGCTTTGTTTTGTAAAATACTGCTGCCCCGATGCCCGTTTGTTCTTAATATCCAATACGGGTACGGCGATAGCCGGCTTGCGTCGGGCAGACTTGGCATGATCGGCGCGGCACTTCGGCAGATGCTAAATCACGCGGACGGAGTCACTGTTATTTCTTCATATCTGGGAAATGTCGCCCGTGCCTATGGCTATGAAGGCGTGATTGATACCATCCATAACGGTGTCACCATTGAAAAATTTACCCCGAAATTTGATCGAAGTGAGACTTCAATCACTGCGCCTGTTATCATCACTACCTCGCGCTTAGTGGAAAAAAACGGCGTTGATACGCTTATTCACGCAATTGCTCTGTTAAAAAAGACTGTCAAACTCATCCAGTGCCATATTCTTGGAGACGGGCCGGATAGGATGGCGCTTGAGCGTCTTGCACGGGATTTCGGAGTTGAAAACGAGGTCAAATTTTTAGGCAGCATTCCTTTTGCGGACGTGCCATCGCATCTTGCCCGGGCTGATATTTTTGTGCGTTTGTCCCGGTCCGAAGGCATGGGGGTTTCTTTTGTAGAGGCGCTTGCCGCGGGTCTCCCTATCATCGGTACTCCGGTGGGCGGGATCACGGATATTATTGCCGATGGGAAAACTGGATTATTTGCGCATGTGGACGATTCGCAAGATGCCGCGGAAAAGATAATGCTCCTGCTGCATGATCCGCAGTTACGCACATCAATTATTGAGAACGGAAATAAGATGGTACGAGAGCGCTTCCTTTGGGATTCGATTGCCAAACAGTATGAAGAGGTCTTTGGTCGGGTGTTGGCGGCTCGCAGGCATATTCTGATTGCCACTGGAATTTTCCCGCCTGAAATCGGCGGGCCGGCGACGTACAGTAAGCTGCTGCAGGAGGAATTGCCAAAAGCCGGGCTTGCGGTGACGGTGTTGCCGTTTCGTACCGTGCGGCATATGCCGAAGCTGGTCCGTCATGTCGCATATTTCTGGAAAGTATTTTTAAAGAGCATTCATGCTGATGTTATTTTTGCCCAAGATCCGGTTTCGGTCGGGATTCCTGTGGCCGTGGCTGCAATACTGCTTCGCAAGAAATTCGTGCTTAAAATCGTGGGTGATTACGCATGGGAGCAGGGCAGCCAGCGGTTCGGCATATCTGACCGGCTGGATCAATTTTTGAAGAAAAAATACGGATGGAAAGTGGAGTTGTTTCGCCGATTGCAAAAGTGGAGCGCCAATCGTGCTGATGCGATTGTGGTACCCAGCGAATATTTGCGGGATGTTATAACACAATGGGGCATTGAACCGGAACGGATTACGGTGATTTATAACGCGTTTGATCTTCCGGCGCGTACGCTTTCCAAAGATGAGGCGCGAAAAAAGCTTGGTCTTGTAGGGACTGTTCTCGTTTCTGTGGGCCGGCTTGTGCCATGGAAGGGCTTTAACGCCCTTATCGAGCTTGGTAGAGAACTACAAAAGGATATTCCCGATATTCATATTGTGATTATCGGCAGTGGTCCGGAGCGCGAATCTCTCGCTCAAAAGATTCACGAGTATCATACAGAGGCAATTGTTTCGCTTGCCGGCAATCTATCCCATGAGGATGTGCTTGCGGCGTTTGTTGCGGGAGATATTTTTATACTCAATACTGCCTACGAGGGGTTTTCCCACACGCTGCTTGAGGCAATGGCAGTCGGTATTCCGATCTGCACAACCAGGGCCGGAGGAAATATTGAACTCATTCAGGACGGAGAAACTGGATTATTTTTCGATTGGAACGATATTGGCCAAATGCAGGCTGCGGTTATGCGAATTCTGAATGATCATCATTTCGCCGGTAGGTTGTCTGAGCGTGCACGGAAAAAAGCTGAATCATTTTCCACTGCGCGAATGCTGAACGAGATTTCAACACTGCTTAAAAACATATGAAGATTTTAATGCTTTCAGAAGACCCGAATATCTGCGTTGCCGGAAGCAACGCGCGAAAACGCATAGAGCGCTATGCGGAGCTTTTTGATGAGTTGCATGTCGTAGTATTGGCAGGGCCCGAGTCTGAAAATCAGCAAAGCGGGAAACTTTTTCTGTATCCGGCATCGGCTAAAAATCCATTTATGGGCCGCTGGCGCATGCGTACGATTGCGCGTTCGCTTGCTCGCTCCGTTCATTTTGACGTGGTTAGCACACAAGGGCCTGACGAAGTCGGATTGATTGCTTTTCATATTTCCCGGCGTTTTGGCATTAAACTGCAGCTGCAAGTGCATACCGATGTCTTGAATCCGCTGTACCGGCGGGCATCCCTGAAGGAATATTTTCGTGTTCTACTGGCTCGATTTCTGCTCCCGCGGGCTGATTGCGTACGCGTAGTGAGCGAGCGCATCAAGCGTTCATTGCTTGCCGGGTTGCGTATCCCGAAATCGAAAATTTCCGTATTGCCGATATATACAGATCTTGCGTCGTTCTCTTATTCATCTCCCAAGGCTGAGGATCTGTCCCGTCTCAAAGAATATGCCTTTCGTATGATCGCAGTCGGGCGTTTTGTAGACAAGGAAAAGAATTTCAGCATGTTGATCGAGATGATGGCTGAGTTGGTGAAGCAAGAACCTCGCACGGTACTCGTGCTGGTCGGCGATGGACCGGACAGGAAAAATTATCAATTATCAATTATCAATTATCAATTGGAGAAAAATGTTCTCATTGAACCGTGGCGCAACGATCTTGCATCGTTTTATAAATGTTTCGATATTGTGTTGGTTTCGTCAAACTACGAAGGGTGGGGATTGGTTGCGATAGAAGCAATGGCGGCCGGAGTGTCGCTGGTGATGACGGATGTAGGGTTGGCCGGAGAGGTGGTCAAAGACGGCGTGAATGGCCGAGTAGTGCCGGTTGGAGACGCTCCGGCGTTTCTGGATGCGGTCCTTGATCTCTATCGCCATCCGGAAAAGCGGCGCGCATTTGTAGATGCTGCCCGCCGTACGGTTGCCGAAATAAAACCCCACAGCGAAGCCGAATATCTTGAATTGTACCGGAAGAGTTTTGAGATATGTACAGTATAGTTGGTAATCTTTTTAAATTATCTATATGTTTGAGAAAGTGAAAGAGATATCAAAATTATTTGTTGCCTGCGGAGTTGTACTTTATCTTTTTGGCTTTATCTCGCTAACTTCATATTTTGCCCGTTTTGGCATTGTAAGTTTCGATGTAGTTAATTCCCGATTTATTATTGCTGGCTTTTTCTCTTTTCTTGCAATTACTCTTGTCCTATTAATCGTGTGGCGGTTATACAAGGATGTTTCTCTGAAAAAAATTTATGATGTAGAGGGCTGGTCTGATCGCTTTCAATCTTACTTTACGTTTTGGTCACTAATATGGGGTGCTAGCTATGCCCTCTCTTTATTCTTTGATCTAGGAAAGTACATCTCTCCAGCAAAGGAAGAGAGTCTTACTTTTAAACCATGGTTTGGAAATTATGATTTTATTGGTTATTTTATCGATGGATTTAACTTGAAACTAGGCGGTGGTTCTAATTTTATTATTAAATTTGCCATATACGCATTTTCGTACTCCCTCATCGCATTTCTGGTTTTAGTCCTCATTTTTATTATCCAAGACAATGTTCCAAGAAGAAAAAAAGAACCCCTTAGTGCCGATGAAGTAAAAAAAGAAGAGATTCAAGAAAATCCCAAAGCGGAAAAAAAGCTCTTAACCCCGTTATATCTCTTAAGGTGTTCTATAGAGACTCTCATTCTCTGCGTCTTAGCAAGTATCGCTTATTACTCCTATCTGAAACTTAAAGTCAGCCTATTTGATTTTAATTCTTTTAATAGTCATCAAACATTAACTCCTAATTTAGTTTTCGCATGGTTCTATGTCACTATTCTCACCACTTACTTTTTTCTGAACTTCTATCTTCCTAAAGATGGATTATCGTTGGATATATTCAAAAGTTTCGGCAGTGTGAACTCACTTAACAGCTTGCAACTAACATTTCAGCACATCTTTATTCCAATTATCGGCGCTCTTATTTTGTTTGGGCAAATCATTTTTCCAAGGATCCCTTTCTCTATTGGTGGTGGTGAGCCTAGAGAAGTCGAGGTTAAAATGAAGCAAGAACTTCCTCTTTCTAAGGAGCGGCATTTATTCTTGATTGGAGAATCTAGTCAATTTGTCTTCGTCGTTGGGAAAGATGGAGATAGCTCTAGTGCGTTTCAAATTAGTAAAGACGAAATAGTCTATATACAGACACGCAAGAGGAAGGAGTAGGATAGCAGTCTTATCTGTTATGAAATTACTGATTATCACGCAAAAAGTTGACGAGCGGGACCAGGTGCTTGGATTTATGCACCGGTGGATCGAGGAATTCGCCAAACGGTGCGAGGCGCTGGCGGTGATTTGTCTTGAAGAAGGAACGCATCATTTGCCGCAGAACGTGAAAGTTTTTTCTCTGGGAAAAGAGCGCGGGTCATCCCGCTTACGATACGCGCTGCGTTTCTGGTATTTAATCTGGCGCGAGCGAAATGCATATGATGCGGTGTTTGTGCATATGAATCAGATTTATGTCATATTGGGATGGTTGGAGTGGCGGCTGCTTCGGAAAAAAATATCACTTTGGTATGCGCATGGGGCAATAAGTATGTCTTTGCGCGCCGGGGAGAAAATGGCTGATGTCATATTTACCTCGACAGCAAGCGGCTTCAGACTGCCAAGTAAGAAGGTGCGTATTGTCGGCCAGGGGATTGATACGGATCACTTTGCTCCTATCGTGCGGCAAGAAAATGTAGTGCCAAAGATTATCATGATTGGCAGACTTTCCCCGGCAAAAGATCAGCAGACGCTGATACAAGCGCTTGTATTGCTTGCGGAGGCTGGCGAGCGGTTTGAGGCGGATATTATCGGCAGTGCGGGTCGTGGGGGGCAGGAGTCCTATGCCGAGGAACTGTATCGTGCGGTTAAAGAAAAAAAAATGGGACCGCATATCCGGTTTATTGGCGGAGTGCCGCATAAAGATATTTTGGTGTATCTTCAAAGTGCCGATATTTTCGTGAACACCGGACTTACCGGCAGTCTCGACAAAGCCGGGCTCGAGGCCATGGCAACCGGACTCCCTGTGTTGACGTGCAACGAGGCGTATATGGACGTACTTGGAAAACATTGCGACCTGCTCATGTTTGAAAAAAAGAACTCTGTTGAGCTTGCAAAAAAGCTCATGGTGCTCATGCACATGGATATTCTTGCTCGTGACGATCTTAGGCACTCAATGCGTGCTATTGTGGTTGAACATCATCGCGTCGAAGGGTTGATCGAGAAAATCATGTGCATAATGGAACTAAAAATATAAGGACATCGTAAAACGATAGATTATGCAAAAACAAAGACGGCGCATGTTTGTCATGTATGGGGGCAGATTTCCGAGCGAGAAGGCGGCGGCGCTTTTTGCCGCGAAAAGCTGCGAAGTGTTTGCGGCAGAGGGAGTGGACGTGACGCTGTTGGTGCCTCGGCGTATCGGACGTCTGGTAGCGGATCCGTTTACGCATTACGGCATCCGTAAAAACTTTTCCGTTATCTTCCTTCCTATAATGGATGGCTATCGATGGGGGATCCCTGATGCGGTTAATTTTTTTCTGATCTCTTTATCTTTTGCGCTAAGCTCTTGGCGATATCTTCTGCGATGTGCGGTAAAAACGGATATCGTCTACTCGAATGAGATCTTGCCGCTATGGCTGTGTTCTTTTTCTTTTTGCAATACGTTTTATGAGATGCATGACTTTCCGGAAAGCAAGCTGTTTCTCTTTGCCCGCTTTTGCCGCAGTATGCGCTGGATTTTGATCCACAACAAATGGAAAGCAAAGAAATTTCAGGAGCTCTTTCCCGAAAGTGCGCCTAAGGTTTTGTACCAGCCTAATGCCGTGGACATAGGGCTTTTTGACATTACGGCAACCAAGGAAGAAGCGCGGCGCCTCTTGCATCTGGAGCATAAGCGATATATGGTTATCTATACGGGAAGTTTGTTTGTCTGGAAGGGTGTGGATACGCTGGCCGAGGCCGCCAATTACCTTCCGGACGGCTTTCTGGTGGTATTTATAGGAGGTTCGGGAGACGATATTATGCGTTTTCGTCAAGCGTACGGCAGCAACCCAAAGATACGGATCGAGGGTTATCGTTCTCATCAGGAAATGCCGCTATGGCAAAAAGCTGGCGATGTCCTGGTGCTGCCTAATACCGCAAAAGAGGATATTTCAAAATACTATACCTCGCCGATGAAGCTGTTTGAATATATGGCGAGCAAGCGGCCGATTGTAGCATCCCGCATCCCTTCAATCACCGAGATTGTGGATGATGCAAGCGCGATTCTTGTGGTGCCGGATGATCCGCTGGAACTTGCCGCGGGCATACAAAAGGCAATGGAGCATCCGGAAATCGCCGAGGCGCTTGTCCCGGCTGCATTTGTCAAAGTGCAGCAGTACACATGGGAAAATCGTGCACGGGCAATCTTGGGTTTTATGGAACGTCCGCGATAATTCATTTTATGAAAGATGCGCTCAAAAAACTGCAGCAGGAAATATACAGCCAGGGAAGCCGGGAACAACTCGACGATGCCGCATGGAGCGCGTTCACACAAAACTGTGTGGTGGCGCTTATGGCGGGCGGGGAAGGTTCGCGCTTCAAAACAATTTCCGATTCCCACCATGTTCAGAAAAATTCGGTGACGCTTCCCAATGGCGACACCATGATTGAGCGGACAATCCGCATGTACCGCGATGCCGGGTTTAAAAACTTCGCCGCACTCGTTTTTCATAATGCCGACTCTATTATAAATTTACTGGGTGATGGCAGCCGACTCGGAATCAGCATAACATACAGCCGCGATCCTAAACAGCCTGTTGGCAAAGGAGGTGCGATGCGTCATGCGCTTGAAAACGGATCAATCGCTCTGGATCGGAGTTGTATCGTGCATAATCCCGACGATCAAATCATCAACTATGATGGAGATTTTGTCCGGGATGCTGTTGCCGCGCATCTTGCCGGTACCCGGCGGGGTATGATCGCAACCTCAGTGGTCGCGGATGGCTCTCCGTATGCGTTTACCGGCATGAAGATCAAAGATGGGGTGGTTGTACAAACCGAGATGTACCCGCATATTCCGGTTCCGGCGCATATCGGCGTAACTCTGTTTTCTCCCGCGGCGTACGAGTACTTTCCGCGGCTGTTTGATCTCAATAAAAAAATTGATTTTGAGAGTGTTTTGTTTCCCTTGCTGGTTGAAGAGCGGAAACTCTACTCGTTTGGGATTCCTGGGCAGTGCTGGCTTGCAGTCAACGATCAGAAAGCTCTTACCAAGCTTATCCAGTCTTTATAGCTGACATGGCGTTTAATCTGCGAATTACCTCGTGGGTAAAAAAGTATAAAGTTGAAATTCTTCTTTTTTGCGTAGCACTGCTGGCGCGGATTGTTTTGTTCAGCATCAATCTGCATGCGGAGCAGGGGAATCTCATCAATACCATCCATGGGGACGACGGTTATTTTGAGTTGAGCAGGAATCTGGTCCAAGGGCACGGAATAAGTTGGGAGGATCATGCGCCCTATCTGCCAAATCCTTTGCGCCCCCCGGTGTATCCTCTTTTTCTTGCCATTCCTTTATACCTGACCGGAAGCTATTGGGTCGTTGCTTTGTGTCAGATGCTTGTCGGAAGTCTGATCCCGCTGCTGGGCATGCTGGTCAGCCGACAGATCACCGGATCGCGGAGCATGAGTTGGTGGGTTGGGTGGCTGCTTGCGTTTGAACCGTATTCGATTCTGCTTTCTTTTATTTTTTACACAGAAACGCTTTTTACGGCGCTGTTTCTTCTCTTTCTTCTATACCTGTTCCGTTATACGGAAATGCCATCATTGCGCTCGAGCGCGATGGCCGGCTTGTTTCTCGGTCTGGCAACACTGGTCAAACCCACCGTGCAATACCTTCCGATTTTGTTGCCGGCGGGGCTGGCATGGTATTGGACTTCGACCGTGAGCTCAGTCGAACGGCGCGACCGTTGGTCAAAAAAATTGCTCGGGCAATTCGCATTATTTTTTATGGTATTTCTTGCAATTATCGCTCCGTGGCTTCTGCGCAATAGACATGAATTCGGCGTGCTTGGCATGAGCGCACAGCCGAGCTTCAATCTTATGGTCTATCTGGTTCCTTCGGTGCGGGCACTTGAAAATGGAACCGGTTTTCAAACAGAGTATGACCGATGGTTTCGGGAACAAAATCTTGATTGGCGGGATATTACGCTTGCCACATCCAAGACCTATCAGGATCGGGCGGTCGCAGAGCTAAAAAAACATCCGGCAGGAATTATCAAATCTATAGGCGTTACGCTAACTACATTTTTCACGCATGACGGCATGCTCGTGGTGTTGCAGCATGCGGGCATCAGTCTGCCGATGGCGGGCAGCCGGCCGTCGTTCATCCTTGCACTGCAAAATCCGATTCGCGCGATGCCTCTCCTCAAAGACATGCTGTTTTCTCCGGCAATTATCGTTATGTGTGCCCGCATGATTTGGATTCTGGGTACGCTCTTGTTTTTATGCGGGATTGTGCTGTTTTTCCGGGACCGCCGTTTTCATTTGCCCGGAACAATTGCACTGTTTCTGATCGCATACTTTGCGCTTACTACGGCCATAAACGGGCTCGGTGTTAATGCGCGTTTCCGTATCCCGGTCAATGCGCTTATTTTGACGTTTGCCGTCTATGGGTTTACACTGCTTGGCAGCCGACTACTCAGGAGAGTATTTCCAATTTATGACTAAAAAACTTTCGATTATTATTCCCTGCTACAACGAGCGGGAAACGATCCGCGAACTGCTTCACCGGGTGGAGCAGGTGCAATTGCCCGGATCATGGGAAAAAGAAATCATTGTGGTTGATGACGGATCGCACGATGGCACCAGAGATATCTTGGCCGCATACCAAGACCACATCAAGGTGATCCTGCAGGAAAAGAATGGGGGAAAAGGTTCAGCGGTTCGCCAAGGGCTTCAAGAGGCGACCGGGCAATACGCGCTTATCCAGGATGCCGATCTTGAATATGATCCGAACGAAATTCCAAGTCTCATCCGGGGGCTTGAAGAAGGCAAGGGAAATGTGATTTACGGTTCGCGCAATTTGAGTAAAAAAAAGCGCGAGGGTTTCTTGATACCCCGTGCCGGCGTATGGGCTATTACCCGGCTTCTCAATCTGTCGTACGGACTTTCTCTGACCGATGCATGGACGTGCTACAAACTTTTTCCCGCATCGGCCGCACGCGATTTCCGAGCCGGAGGTTTCGAATCCGAGTTGCTCTTTACTGCGGCACTCGCGCGCAGGGGATTGTCTATCGGCGAGGTGCCGATATCGCACAATCCGCGGCCGGTTGCTCAAGGCAAAAAGATAACATATCGCGATGGAATTCATGCCGTACTTGCTTTGGCCGGAGACCGGCTTTTATATCTCCGGAAACCGATTGCCTATGTTCCCAAAGATGTCTCAAAGCTTCTTTGTTGTCCGTTTTGCGGCAAGATGTTACAGTCTTCATCTTCCGTACCTTATGCAGGCGCGCCCGTACCAATGCTCGTATCTGTGAATTTTCTTCCGCAATCGGCGTGGGACTCCGGTTATGTTTGTGCCGAACACGGTAGTTTTGCCGTTGATTCTGCAGGCAGACCCTTGCTGATCAGCCAAGATGCGCTTGCATTAAACACCGAAGAGCATGTATCCGGGGTGAATTGGCTCAAGTCATTTCTCAAGCAATTTCCGAAACTGTATTATGGCATCTGGCATCTTTTTTGTCCGGTGCTTATGATACGCAACGGTCCCCGAAAAATTCTTCCCATGCTTCCCGATGGCCCGATCCTTCTTGATGTTGGATCCGGGCCCGAACGGCTCGGTGAGGAATTCATCAACATTGACGTGTACCCGTTTCCGCAGGTTGACGTGGTGGCCGATGCCTCGGCTCTTCCGTTTCCTGCCGGTACGGCGGACGGCGTGGTGAGCGAGTCTCTCTTGGAGCATGTAGCAGATCCGGTGAAAGTTGCGGCCGAGATGTCGCGCGTGCTCAAACCCGGCGGTCTTCTCTATGTGAGTGCGCCGTTTGTGCACCCGTATCACGCCTCTCCGGACGATTTTAACCGCTGGACCGTCAGCGGGCTCAAACAGCTTTTTCCTGATCTTGAGATTATTGAGAGCGGCGTGCGATCCGGACCATGGAGCGCGTTTCTTATGTTTCTTGCATACTGGCTTGGCGTGATTTTCGCGTTCGGATCAAAAAAAATAGCGCCTGTTTTGGCGCACGTTTTCATGCTTGTACTCGGCCCCCTCAAGTACCTCGACCTCCTGTTCATGAGCATGCCCGGAGCCGATGCCGTGGCGGCGCATCTCTATATCATCGGGAAGAAGAAGTGATGAAGTCCGCAATCTGCTCCGCCTTTCTATTCCATGTATAATTCTGCACTTTAGCATACGCCGATTCTGCGTATGCTTTTGCTTGATCCGGGTGGGAAGCAGCTTCCTGCACTGCCCGGGCAAAATCCTGCATACTGCCTGGGATAAAACCAAATGCGCAGTCGCCGATCACTTCTTCGACAAGCTCAAGTTTTGAGTAGACAATCGGCCGTCTGCTCGCCATGTACTCGTATACTTTCATGGGGAAGCCGTAATCCCTGAAATGCGGCAAATCCGGATAGGGGATGGAGAGGAGATCGGCCGCCTGTTCATATGGCGGAAGTTCCGTTGGTTTTTTCTTGCCTATAAATATGCACCGGTTGCCGACATGCCGTGCATCCGCAAACTTCTGATATTCCGTTATCTCGCGGTCGCTACCCCCGACAAAAAGCATAAGAATATTCTCCGGCAGGAGCGGCAGAGCCTCGATCATAGTACCCACTCCTTTTTCCATACCAAGCGTTTTAAAAAAACCGATATATGCCACAATATATTTATCTTGCGGGAGGCGCAGTAATGTGCGCGCCGCACTTTGGTCAAGAGGTTGATAGAGCGCAAGATTAATGCCTCCGTATGCAACGCAGGTCGTCTCTTCCCGGATGCCGGAGGTTTGTATCATCGCGTTTTTCAATTTCTGCGAGGTAGTGATAAGCTGGTCGCTTTTTTGCATGATGAAGCGGTCCCGCCAGTCGTTAAAAAGCATATGCCAGTCAGATACGATGCGATAGTAAAAGACTATCCGCCAGAAGATAAGCACCAGCAGCAGATTCGGATCGTTTGAAAAAAAGACAGTGCTGTGCCCGGCATGCTTATGTGAAATAATAAAATAGGGAAGCCAAAAAAAATAGAAAATCGTTCGGAATCTTCCATAGCGCCAGCCGACTCTGTATACCGGCAGATTCCGGAAATCATCCGATGCAGTTGTGTGATCAGACGTCTGTCCGTCTTGATGGCTTGATCGGACCGGTTCAGATCGGTTGCCGGCCACTACGAGCAAAAAATCTTCTCTGAGTACGTGAAAAAAACCTCGCGCGAGCTGGAGGATATAGATATGGTCTGCAGTGCTTGCCGGATAACTTTTTGAGGTGAGGTAGATGAGCCGCACAAGGCGATATAAAAAAGTTTAAAGTCTATTTTCGCGCCATGACTCTGAAATATTTCCGCGCTTCAAAAATTTTTGTTGCGTTACCGAATTTTTTCATTATCTCTTCTTCTGTGCCCTTGCGCACGTCAAGGATAAGTATGCCGCCAGGTGCCAGCAGCGCGTAAACCTGATCAAGATAGGTCGCAATAGGATAGTGAAATCCCCATGAAATCAGCGAGATCACCAGATCGAATTTTGCATCAAAATTGATTCGGTAATCATTGTCTGCTTCTTGAGTGATAATATGGCCGGCAGTAAGGCCATTTTGAACGAGCATATCTTTTGCCAAAGAAAGCGAGTTGTAATAACAGCCCTTTTGTTCCAGGCCGTAGTAGACTTTTTTGGGCATTTCTGTCTTATCGAGCAGATAGATCATAGGCTTGTCCTGCTCATAGTGCTTGCCAAGCAGTATGTCAATGCCGCCTACGCCTGCTCCGATATCAAGAATCGTGCGGGCGTGCGCCGGCAGATAGGGCTTCAAAATGGCATACTCGCGCTCCATGTCTTCTTGAAACAGACGCTTGACCCGCGGTTTGGTCAGGAGAGCCTCCAGTGTAACTGCCAGATTGTACATGCGCGATGGTACGCGTACCACGAAACGGTTTAATAACGGACTTTTCATGGAGAGCAGATATTCCGTCCGCTGGAATAGTATGTATTTAATTGCTTTATTCGGGATAATCATAGTCATAAGTGTACTAAAAAAGGGCTTGCATGGCAATTAAAAATGCACGAGTGTGCAATACTTGTTCCAGAAATATTTTGTTTTTCCGGCGTAGTATTCCCAGTCCATGGGTTCTTTTTGAAAGACAATATGCGGCGTGTTGCCGTAGTAGGCTGCGAAATTGCCAAAGCTTGAATCGGAGCCGATTATGGCAGTGCATGAGGCAAGCAAGAACAAATCTTCAATGAATCCGAGATTGCTTATTTCAAAATGTAATCCCTGAAATATCTCGCGTTTAATGGGACCGTTCGAGGTAATGATAAAACAGGTATGCTCCGGATCTTTTTTGAATTCCCGCAGATATTCGTCAAGGATCTCCCGAATACGCGCCTGCTCCACAAAGTACCGGCCTCCTTTGAACGTTTTATAATCATCCTGCCGGATATGAACGCCAACCAGGTTGTCGTACTGTGTTTTCAGCGGTTCCATAAATGCTGCTATCGTTTTGCGCGTCTCGTCTTTTGGCTTGAAGTATTCAAGAATTTCGGAGTGATATTTCATTACACCGGCCGGGTTTCGGAAAAGCCAGCCGTCAAAGTATATGTTTTTGATGCGCGGGTTGTCCTCGAGTTTCTGAAGCGCGGGTCTGGCCGGTTCGGAGGGCGGAAGATAAAAGATTCCCGCAATATCGGGAGAGTTGTAGGAATTCAACAAAGTTTTGCCATGTCTTAGTCTGACCGCCATTACATACAGCTTGTAGACTTTGCGGGTAAAAATTGCTGCACGCGTTTGCCCGAACTTTTTTGCAAGAAAAGGAAATGGCGAGAAAAAAAGGCACCGCACCGGAAAATTTCGCACCGGAGGAATCTGAAAGCAATCATGGTATTCAAAGAACGAATAATTTTCAAGATCGTATCCGCGTTCAAGCGCATACGCATAGATGCTCATAAAATTCCAAAGCTGGTTTGCGAGCCGCCCGTGGCCGCCCTTGCCGCTGTTATGGCGGAGGATGATCAGATGTTTCTTCATATTATGGTTCTCTCTTAGTATACAAATTTCGACGATCGTTTTAATTTGTATACTGACTGATAATTACTTTTGTTATTTCCACGCAACGATGCGAACATGTTTTTGCGCTTCAAAAATAATCTTGGTTTTCGGAAACTTTTTTTGCAGCAGCTCAATGCCGTTGCCGTGTCTCCGCACATCCGTGATCACCGCCCCGCCTTCGGCCAGCTTGTCATATACCTGGTCAAGGTAAGTTGCGATGGGATAGTGGAATCCCCATGAGATAAGGGAGACAATCAGATCGAATTTCGTGTCGGAGATAATGCGGTTGTCATCGGTTGCCTCTTGCAAAAAAATTTGTTCGGGTTTGATGCCGTTTTCAACCAGCATATCCCGGCCAAGCTCCAGCGAGTTATAAAAACATCCTTTTTCCCGCAAGCTATAATACACCTTGGCAGGCATTTCTGTCTTATCGAGCAGATAGATCATAGGCTTGTCCTGCTCATAGTGCTTGCCAAGCAGTATGTCAATGCCGCCTACGCCTGCTCCGATATCAAGAATCGTGCGGGCGTGCGCCGGCAGATAGGGTTTCATTTGGTTGTATTCCAGCGTCATCTCTTCACTGAAAAGTTTTTCTACGCTTTTTCTCGTAAATAGCGCCTCCAGAGATACGGTTGCATTGAAGTTGCTTGCCAGCGCCTCAAGGCTGAACGCAAGCCGTCTGGGCAACGCGCGAGCAAATCGCTGTATAGTTTTATTGCGGCGCCAAAGCAAATATTGCGAGCGCTGAAAAAGAATGAATTTGACGGTACGATGCGAGGAGAGCTTTATATGCATACGTTTTTTCATTTTTTAAAATGATAAAGGCCGGTGCCGAATCCCTTTTTGGGGTCATATGTTTGTTCCATGCGGTTGCCGTATACATAGCGCTCTTCAATGAGCGTAAGAGGCATGCAGAGTTTGAAAATGTAGTTTGGGGAAAATGCGCGATGCGCGTTGAAGTAAACCTTATTTTCCGCATCAATCGGCACCGAAATATAAAGCGATCCGCCCGGCGCCAGTACGCGGATCATTTCTGCAAGAGCTTTTTCAGAGCCGAAGGGATCAAGCGGATCTCCGTACCGTCCAAGACCGATGTGTTCGATCACGCAAATGGAACTCAATGACGCGATGCTGCTGTCGTCAAATGGAAGCCGCGTGGTGTCTCCCTGCATAAATGAAAGATTGGGCAGCGTAACCGGCAACGGCCGGATGTCCACCATAGTGGTTGGCACAAATTGCGAAATGATACCGATAAATTCAGCTTCCGACGCAATGTCATAGTGATGCTCCGGCTTCTGGCTGAAAATTTTTCCGGCGCACCATGTATCTTGATAAAAATATACCGGATCAATAGGGGTTCCATGCGTATTATCGAACAAACGGGGATAGAGGTCATGCGTTTTCAATAAGAAAGCACTGTTGCGGGGCATATGCCGGAATGCCGACCATGATTCAAAGAAAGAACCAAGCGCCCGTATCTTGGCAAAAAAACCGTGCCTATTGCGGAATACCCGCCAGATAACAACCAAAATTTTTAAAAGAGTAATGCGCTTAAGCCGGTCGCGGATGCTCATATGCATAGGTGCTTCTATTTTCTAAATTTGAGAGAGTCGCCGCTTTTGGGCGTGGTCCACTCGCCGGATTCGGCAACGAATTGGATGGGAATTGTTTTGCATACGAATACGGAGCGAAACGGTGAAATATAACGCTCTTGCACTTTAAATCCTGCGCATTGAAGCATGGATTCGATTGCGCTTGGAGTCATGCCCCACATCCAATTTCCATAACCGCTTTCGGGCTCGTATGGTCCAGTGATACCTTTTTGGCTGCCGATATGCCGGTTCCAGATTTTCCGCTGCTTGGCGTTTAGAAACGGATAAAAGACAGCCGCGTTTCTTATGCCGGGCATTTCCGGGATTGATGCGGTATTCAGGATAAGCGTTTCGCCGCAAATCACGCGCAGGCGGGTCAGCATATGGACCGGGTCCGGGGTATGATACAGCACTCCGGAGCAAAATACCACGTCGCATATGCCTATGGTATCAGTTACGTCCGGCAGATTAATATCTCCCTGCACAAATTGTATCTTGGAATTGCGGCGTTCTTTTTCTTCTGAAAACTTCGCGCTTTCCGGATATATATCAACCGACATTACTTTGGCGGCTCCGTTTTCTTCCGCCAGAAAAGAAAAAAATCCGTCTACGCCCCACATGCAGCCTATATCGGCAAATGATTTTCCCGGTGTGTATTTCTTTACCAGCGCGGCATTATCAAAAAAATCGCTTGATGCGTCTTTAACCCCGATTATTTTTTTTGTTTTGCGCACGGCGCGTTTGAGAAATGAATTATTGCGCGCCCGCACCCGTAATGTATAAAACATATTCTGTTTCCCAGTATAGTATGGATCGTCTTTTTTATCAAACGGGCGTTAGGCATCAGGCATGCCGGTTTTTGCGTATTTCGCCATCAATTTTTTGATGTCCGAAAAGTACTTCCAATTCTCTTTCAGCCATGCTTCGTTTTTTTCCCACCATTTGAATTTTTGCAAAAATGCTATTTCTTCGGGTTCAAAACGATAGCGGATCAGACGCGCCGGAACCCCGCCCACAATACTGTACGGCTCGACATCTTTTACGACTACGGCTCCGGCGCCGATAATCGCGCCGTTGCCTATGGCAACGCCGTCTCTTACCAGCGCTCCCTGTCCGATCCATACATCATTGCCGATCATGATATGCGCGCTTTGCGGAAATTCTTGGACGTATTTTTCGTCCGCGTAGGTAAACATTTTTTGTTTTGTATCGAAATAAAATGCAGGATGGGTTGAGACGAAGTTCACAGGGTGCTGCCCCAGACCGATGACCGCATGAGGAGCAATGGAACAGTACGCGCCGATCGTGCAATTTCTGGCAAAGCAATCCTCCATAAAATACGAATGGTTCCCGAGCGAAACGTCAAACAGGCGGGTGCGTTCTCCGGCCTTGGTGTGATCGCCGAATGCGCATGTTCCGGATACGGACACAGAGTCTGCAGCCTGAAGGCTTGCGTATTTTTGCAGCTCATGCCTGTTTTGCTTTGCTTTGAGATACTGCACGCGCAAAAAAAGAACGAGCTCCGGCATGAATTTTCGGATAATCTTTTTCATAATGAACCATTTTCAAGCCGATAGTACGGATTATGCTGTTGCCGTTCTTCGTTGATATGCGCCGACATGCCTGCGATGCGGGCAAGAATGAAAAGTTCCAGGGCGGTTTCCGGCGCAAAACCAAGGTCAAGAACGCATGCGGCAAAAGCGCCGTCTATGTTCAAGGGAATATGTTTTCCTTTTTGCGTTGCAAGTTCTTTTTCAATCGCCCGGGCGCGGTCAAAATGCGTCCCCGAAACGCCGGATACGCGGATCTTTTCTTCGATGACGGAAACTCTCGGGTCTGCATCTTTATATATCCTGTGCCCGTAACCGGGTATCGGCGCATGTTCTTTTAAAAATCTTGTTACGATCTCTTGCGGCGTTTCCGGGCCTGCAAGGAGCCGGGCCGCCTCCCATCCCGCGCCTCCATGGCTGGGACCGATGGACAAGATGCCAGCGGCGAGTGCGGCCTGCGGCGGATTGCCGACAGATGTGCTTATCCTGGGTACGAAGAGAGAAGGTGCCTCAATATCATGTTCTGCTGCGCTGACCAGCAGGGCATTCAGGAGATCCTCTTCAGCTTTGTTTGGCATGTTGCCGCGAAAAAGCAAAAAAAGAGTTTCGACAAACGAATGATTCCGGATAAGATCGCCAAGCGGTTTCCCGCGGATATTATGTTCGTGATCTTGCGAAGCGCTGATCTCTGTTTTTATTTTCATATGGTTTTACCTAAAAGTTGCTGAAGGTGTACCGGAATATCTTCGGGAGTCTCGGCTACGATCGCTCCGGCCTCGCGCAGCGCTTTGATTTTGGACGTAAACGACCCCGCTCCTTTCATCACGATCGCTCCGGCATGGCCCAATACTGCTCCTGTAGCAAGCTGTTCGGAAAATTGCCCGGCGATAAGCGCGACAACCGGTTTGGTGATCTTCTTTTGCCGGATCGCGTCCGCAAGCTGTTCTTCATAGGTGCCGCCGATTTCTCCGAAGATAGCCAAAGCTTTGGTGTCTTTATCTTGCTCGAATAAAAGTGCGGCGTCAACAAAATCGGTGCCGATCAGCAGATCTCCGCCTATGCCGATTGCCGTGCTCTGGCCAATGCCCGCATCGGTAAGTATGCGCGACAGTTCTGCCGTCATGCCTCCGCTTTTTGAGATCACGCCCACCGTGCCCGGTGAAAATATCCGGTCAGCGATGCCCGCCGCGCCCACGCTGCCGATCTTTGCGCGTCCCGGCGAGATGATCCCGATGGAGCTTGGCCCCACGATCCGCACGCCATTCAATTTTGCGTGCGCGATTATCTTGGCAACGTGGCTGACCGGGACTTTTTCCGACAAGATCACGATAAGGGGGATTCGCGATGCGATCGCCTCCATAGCCGCATCGAACACAAACGGAGCCGGAACCGCGATCATGGACGCGCCGATATCCGGGTATGCGGCCATTGCCTCAGCCACGCTGTTGAAAACAGGCAGATTATTTTTTTCGCGCGCGCCGCCTTTTCCCGGAGACGTGCCCCCTATGACAGCCGTACCGTAGGCGAGCATATCTTCAGCCGCGCGTCCCCCCTCTTTTCCGGTAATGCCCTGCACCAGCACCTTGGTATTTTTATCTATCAGAATGCTCATATATTTTTTTCACAAGATATTCTGCCGTGTATGCCATAGGAACTTCAGGGCCGAAAAGCGAGAAGGTATATCCCTCGCGCGAAGCAACTTCCTGAAGCATTTGAAATGCCTCTTCACGTCGCGGGCCGTCGCGGCGGATCACAATGGGAAAATCCGGCTTGGGGCTGATCTTGCGGAGTCCGGCGACAAAGCCGAGCATGGTTTCATAGATATCGGTAAAATTTGCCGTGCCGCCGATCACCCAGCAGCCTTTTAAGCCCGGTTTGGTCAAAATGCGGACTGTAAGTTCTTCCACCACGCTTGCCGGCGGATTGCCGGAGTATTCCGCATAATTGGCGGGTTTGCCTCCGGCATGCATAAGCGCGTCAATATTGAGCATGGACGCGCCCCCGCCCGATGCGATAATGGCGATGTCGCCCGGAAGATCAATAAACGGACGGTATTCGGGATTTGCATGGTAGTCGTCCAGGATTATTTTTGCATCACCCGCAATGTAGCCCGTTTCTCCTGTGGCAAAAAGGGGATTGATCTCGGCAACAAGAGCGTGTTCTGATTCGAACAGGCGCCAGAGTTTTTGTATGATCCCTTTCAATTCCGCATGGAGCGGAAGCCCTGCAGAAAGCAGGGCATCTCGGATAAAAAAATCTTGAAGTCCCGTAACAATGTCAATCGGAAACACGCATGCCTCGGCTACGCCGCTGCCTCCTTGGCGCGCGAGCGACAGAGCGGGAGCACGCGTGCGGGTATCATAGCTGAATGAGAGATAGAGCTCCCCCGTATACCCGATTTTCTTTTCGGCCAAAAGTACGTCCGGTTTGAGACCCGCAATCGGAGTTTTGAAAAGTTTTTCTTTTGCGGATATAAAATCAGCCGCCGATTCGACCTGCACGATGCCCCCATATTTATTTCTGTCTCCGGCCGCAACCTGGGATTTGAGAAAAAATGGAATCGAAAGATCGGGAAGAAAGCTTTCCGGATACATCAAAAAAGAATCCGGTACCGGGATCGCATATTTTTTCAACAGTTCTTTGCCCTGATACTCAAGAAGATTCATAGGGGCTTTACGAGGAACTCAGGTTCTTTTTGCAGATTTTTAAGCTCAAGCCATTTTTCCGATGTCTTGATAAGCTCCGGCCATTGTTCCTGAAAGGGTATTGATGTGCCGGAGGTTTTAGGCATCAAGCCGCTCCGCAGTTTATTGCGCAGCACTTTCAGCTTCCGCACAATGAGAGAGTCCGGATTTTTATCAAAATAGAGCTTGTCCAGCCGCTCCGTCAGTCTTTTCGTTTTTTGCATGAATACCACGCTCACGCTCTGGGGGTTGCTGATATTGACGTACGAGTAGCCGGTGTACCATGCGATATTTACCCGTCCTTTGCTTGTCCGGAGGGAGAGTTCAATGTCGGGTCCGGGGAACAGCACATTCCAAAAACCCGTCACCGGCAGCGACGAGCGCCGGAATATGATACCCAGATCGCAAAAATAAAAAGGCGTGTGGTCTTGTTGCCATTGTTTGTACGGCTCTTCATAGTTCAGCGCCCGCACTACCTGCAGCGGGTCTTGGTATGCAGCCATGCGGGATGGATCGTTGAGCGATCCGCCCTCGGTGTTCACGAGATCAACTTCCGGGTGCTCAAGCATGAACGTTCTGCATTTTTGAATTACTCCATAATCAAAGGCGTCGTCATCGGTCAGATATTTCAGAAGCGTACCGTTTGAAACCAGCACCAATTTATTCAGCGCATGCGCAAGCCCGAAATCTTTCTCCGATACAAAATACTCGATTTTTCCCGCTGCTTTCAGCTCCGCCAGATACTCCGGAGTTCCGTCCGTGCTTGCCCCGTCCGCAACCAAAATCTCCTCATCCGGTTTTTTGTGGGCGATGAGTTTTTCAAGCCCCGCTTTGAGATAGGGGAGCTTGTTGCGCGTGGCGATGATATAGGAAAGGGTTGTCATATTCTACGAAAGAAATTCAAATTCTTTTCCGCGGTTTTGCTCGATCAGCCACTGCTCTCCTTCTTGATACAGTTCAGCCCATGATTCTCCGCGTGTATCAGATGCGGAACCCGGCGCTTTTCTCAGCACTTCGCTTTTTCGTGCGCTCATCATCTCGCGCATGTTCCGAAACGGGCGTTTGACCGCGATCAAGAGAGGAGATGGCGGGTTTTCGCCTAGATAAAATTTGCGCAAGCGCAGCGCCTCTTCACGCATCCGCTTCAGATTGTTCATGGTCACGCCTTCTTTGGTGCGGATGAATACAAACGATGGATTCAGGCACCACGCAAGCTTTGCCGGGCCTGCGGTGGAACGAAACGTATACTCCGCATCGGCATTTTTGAACGAGAGATCCCAAAATCCCAAAACGGGCAGGGAAGACCGGCGAAACATAAGCCCCAATACCGCAAACTCGAACGGCGTATGATCGCTCTTCCACTTCCGGAAATTTTGCTCATACCCAGCGACTTTTCGGATCACCTGCCTTTCCGGCGTTTCATGTTTGAACGACCCGCCTTCCGTACCCATAAAGTCTATCTCCGGATGCTCCAGCATGAATTTCTTGCATGCCTCGATCGTCGGAAAATAATATGCATCATCGTCATTGATGATCTTGATCACTTCTCCCCGTGCCGCCAGGAAAAGCTTGTTCAAGGCATGCGACTCCGCAAAGTCCGGTTCAGACACGAACCAGTCAATCTTTCCCGCAGCTTTCAGCTCCGCCAGATACTCCGGAGTTCCGTCCGTGCTTGCCCCGTCAGCAACCAAAATCTCCTCGTCCGGTTTTTTGTGGGCGATCAATCTCTCTATTCCTTGTTTAAAATAGGGCAGCTTATTTTTAGTTGCGGTGATGTAGGAAAGGGTGGGGGGCATAGGGGCTTTATTATGCTGCAAGTGTAGCGTTTTCTTTTGGTCTCGTCAAAGTTTTTGATTTGACTGTAGCCAAACCACATGATCCGCTCTGCGGTTTTTGTCTTTCCTTCCACCCAGATTAGATTTGACTTTTGTATCGGGACGTGGTAATATAGTGCCATATTCGGCAGGTTGGGCAATGGTTGTCCAAACGCCTGCCGGAGAGCGTAACTTTACAAGAAGAAGGGGGGTCTGCCATGAACTTGTGGCAGAAGCACGAGGTCAAGTTGTTGGATGCCAGCACGGTTCCGTACCGTCTGGCTTTTGACGAGAATGTCCCCACGCCTACGCTTGATGCGCGAGTTGCGGCATGGCGGGACGCGAAAGGGCAACCATTTCCCAAAAGGGATATGCTGCCCCATCGCGTGGGGATTTCCTCTTTTTATCCAACAAGACTCGGTTCATTTTCAGAATCAGAGCGTGGTGTGATCTGTTGCTTCCCGGTGACATGGGCGCAGTACGTGCTCATGTCGCGGGGAGATGTGCGGGAGGCACTCCCGCTGGAAGAGCACTTCAATGTGCTCACTGTAAATTGTCTGGTGCGGACGTCGGATGACCTGCTGGTACTGGCGTCCCGGTCGAAAGGTCAATCGCATTTCGGCGGTATGCTCCACACGAGCGCCGCCGGATACTGTGACCTGAACTTGGCGATGGAGACCCGTACCCCGCTCCTGCAATGTTTGGTGGAATTGCAAGAGGAACTGAACGTCTTGAGTTGTGACGTTCGGTTCGTCAAACAGCTCGGGTTGGCACTGCAGTTGCCTCGGGACAGTGCGGCGGAGGAAGTTTGCTTTTATGCCGAAGTTAACCTGTCCGCGAAAGAAGTTCTCGCGCGGGCAACAACGGCGAAAGATTCGTGGGAGGGGAAGGTTGGAGCGTTCTCCGAGTCCGAAGTCCGGAGGATGCTCGATACCGAGAAGTTCCTCCCGACGGGGGCGGCGACTTTGATGCTGCTTTTCGGCATCGAGTAGTCGTCTCGTCAGTCATCGGGGTGCGTATGAGGAAACTTGTGCGCACCCTACCAAAATTTTTTACTTGCGCTTCCGGTTTCAAGATGCTATATTCACGTTACCATAACGTGTTTTTTTTCGTTTCAAATTTCATAACACAACAAAATCTATGCCTACAAAAAAAACCACATCGCGCCATATCGGGCCGGTTATCAAATGCCAGGTGTGCGGGAATACGAAATTGCAGCCGGTGCTCTCTTTGGGGCATCAGCCCATTCCGCAGGAGTATCTTACTGACAGATTAGTGCATGAGATGACCTATCCGCTCAATCTGCAATTTTGCACCAAGTGCGGGCTGACCCAGGTGGACTATATCATTGATCCGGAGATCGTGTTTCCGAAAAACTATCCGTACCGCACCGGCATGACCAACATGCTTATCCGCAATTTCCGCCAGCTTGCCGAGACTATGGATGAGCAATACCATTTCAAGCCCAAAGATCTGATTATAGACATCGGCTCCAACGACGGCTCGTTGCTCGCGCAATTCAAAGAAAGGGGGCTGCGGGTGCTGGGCATTGAGCCGACTGACGCGGCAAAGGTGGCGAACAAAAACAAGATCCCGACGATTCAGGCGTTTCTTGATTTGAAAACTGCACGCGCAGTTGTCAAAAAATACGGCAAGGCGCGTTTTGTGACCGCGACTAATGTGTTTGCCCATATCATCAACATGCCGGAGCTTATGGCAAGCATCAAAACCGTTTTGGATAAAGACGGCGTGTTTGTTTCCGAATCGCAATACCTGATGGACATTATCGAAAAGCTTGAGTTTGATACGGTGTATCACGAGCACTTGCGGTTTTATGGATTGAAACCTTTGCAATATCTTTTTAGCCAGTATGGCATGAGTATTGTGGATGCGGAGCGCATTACCGCTGCCGGAGGTTCCATTCGCGTGTATGCCATGAAGGGAAAGCACGCTCCATCTGTACGGGTCAAAGAACTCATGAAAAAAGAAAAAGAAGCCGGGCTATACGATATTAAGAAACTCCGCGAGTTTGCGGCTGATGCGGTTGGCGCAAAACACGAATTGCTGCGCGTGCTGATCGAGTGCAAGCAGACGGGCGGCCGCATTGTGGGTATCGGCAGCCCGTGTCGATCGAATACGCTGCTCGGATTTGCCAAGATAGACGAGCAATTGCTCGACTACGCCGTAGAGCGCGCCGGCTCGCCAAAGATCGGCATGTTCACTCCCGGCACGCATATTCCGGTGCTTGATGAAAAACAACTCTTCGAGGATCAGCCCGAATTCGCACTCATGCTTTCCTGGCACATTGGCCACGAGCTCATGGATAAACTTCGCGCCGCCGGCTACAAAGGCAAATTCATCATGCCGCTTCCCAAGCCGGAGATTTTCTGAATGTAAAAATTTATAGATATTTTGATTCTCGTGGATTGTTTTTTTCATACTAAAACGCAAGACGATTATTGTCTATTTTAGTAAAAAAACGAGCGCGGCGCTGAAGTTCAGCCCGCGCTTTTTTGTTGTTAATCATCTTAACAATCTTCTGACGATCGTCGAGTAATTGTTTAGATGATTATACTGATTTTTGATAATTAGGATTGGGCCGGATGCGCCAGGTACCACTCGATGGTTTTTCGTAATCCCTGCTCAAGCGAGGTTTTTGCTTCCCATCCAATGTCGGTCTTGATTTTGGAGACGTCGAGTATATCTCGGGTTGATCCGCCAGTTGGCGGACCATTCGGAGACGGTTTGATGTCAAATTCTTTCGGATGCCACTGCATGATCTCAAACATGGTTTCCAAAATGGTTTTTATCGTGGCCTCGCGGGAGTCGCCGATATGGTATGTTTGTCCGTCAGTGGCGGAAGATTCGATGGCTGTCTGCATAGCCTCGACCGCGTCTGCGATATAGCATGATGCGCGGAGATCGTCCGGACCGAACATGGGGAACGGGTCAAGGCGATTATGAGTGCGTCCAATGAATTTTGGGATCATGGCATCATATCCGGCACCGGGGCCGTAAAGATTGTGGAGCCGCACAATCACCATGCGCAGGTTATACACTTTGGCATAGTGGATGAACAACAATTCGCTGATGATCTTTGAACCGGCATACGACCACCGCGGGTTGTAGGGGTCGGCGATCACCAATGGCACATTTTCCGGCGTGGGAACGGGCAGTGCACCAAATGCCTCGTGTGCTCCGGTGAATACTTCGTTGCTTGAGGTAAAAAGAATTTTTGCGCCTTGTCCGCCTGCCGGCGGATTGTTTTTTGTCCGGAACCAGTCAAGGATATTTAAAGCCGTGGCAGCGCCGACTCGCAGCACTTCATGCGGCATGTCCATGAACTGCCGGAATCCGTTGATGCCTGCGAGGTGGTATACATAATCATATCCGGTGCCAAATTTCTCATATGATGCCGGATCGGTAAGGTCTCCTTCGATAAGCTTGGTGTTCGGCCGTTGAAGCAGGGTCAGTAAATCGGCATCGCGTCCGTTGCGCGAAAAATTATCAACGAGTACTATTTCGTGTTCCTGATCCGCCAGCCGTTTTGCCAGATGGTATCCGACAAAACCGGCCCCGCCGGTTATAAGTATTTTTGACATCTATTTTTTATGCGGATGCGCCGTATACCATTCAATAGTTTTTCGCAGACCTTCTTCCAATCCGATTTTTGCTTCCCATCCAATGTCGGCCTTGATTTTGGAGACGTCAGCCAGGCGGCGCTTTACGCTGCCTTCGGGCGAGTTTTGAATATCCAATTCTTTCGGATGCCAGTTCATGAGCGTGAACAGATTTTCGATCAGGTTTTTAATCAGCGTCTCCTCGTGCGTGCCTATATGGTAGGTGCCGTTATCCGTCTTGTCCGATTCCATGACGGTCTGGATCGCTTCCACTGCGTCATCAATATAGCAGAAAGAGCGCGTAGTATCGGCTCCAAAAATGGGAAACGGATCGGGCTGCTCGTGGATGCGCTCGATAATCTCCGGTATCACGTGCAAATATCCCTCGCGCGGGCCGTAAAAATTATGCGGTCGTACTATGGACATGCGAAAACCGTATGCTTTTGCATAGTGGATGAACAAAAGCTCTCCGATGAGTTTTTGTCCGGCGTACGACCACCGCGGGTTGTAGGGGTCGGCGATCACCAGCGGTACGTTTTCCGGCGTGGGGATCAAGAGCTTGCCGAATGCATCAAGCGCTCCGGCATATGCCTCGTTGGAGGAGGTATAAAGTATCTTCGCGTTTGGCTGATTGTTTTTGGTTCTGAACCAGTCAAGCGCATTGAGCGTAGTAGTGACTCCGATGCGCAGCACTTCGTGGGGGATTTCGTAAAAGAGCTTTGTCCCGTTAATGCCCACCAGGTGGTACACATAATCATATCCGGTGCCAAGCGCGTCCCATAATGCCGGATCAGTCAGATCTGCTTCGATGAGTTTGATATTGGGCTGTTCAAGAAGCGCTATAAGATCGGCATCGCGCTCGCTGCGGAAAAAATTATCCGCGAGCACGACTTCGTGCTCCTGGCCGACCAAGCGTTTTGCCAGATGATATCCGATAAATCCGGTTCCGCCGGTGATAAGTATTTTTGACATATTGACTTTTTTACTAAAGATACTATCCTACTTGAATTGATCTTTCACATCATAATAATAAAGAAAGAGGAGAAATACAAGTGAGTCAACGACAACCAAATGATACTACGGAAGTCGGCAAAATTGTTTCAGAATCAATCGCCTACGATAACCCATTTTTCAAAGTTACCCGCCGTATAGTGGAAACTTCAGGTGGAATAATTCGCGAACCGCAATTTCTGTGGGACCGGCAAGGAAGGTCTTTTTCTGTTGTCATTGGTCATACCAATGCGGGCAACATTATCTTGGTACGCGAGCCAAAGTATGGTCAGATGAAGCGCATGCTCACGGCAGCTACCGGCGGAGTGAAAAAAGATGAGACACCTTTAGATGCCGCCAAACGTGAATTTACTGAGGAAACCGGTTATGGAGCGACAAACTGGATCATACTTCGGGAGGATCCAATGGTTGACTTTTCCGACAAAATTGACGGTGGCGAACATTACTTTTTTCTTGCTACGGGGGCGTATCTGGTGAAGATGCCGGAGAGCGAAGTCGTGCTTATCGATCCGAAACGCGCCAGAAATCTTCTGCGAGGTCGTCTTGATGACATGCATTTGGAAATTGCTATGTCATGGGTGGCGCTTACGCTTGCCTTGGACTATCTCCTCGACTAGTCGCTTATCCTCTTATTGAGACAGATTAACGGTCGGCTTTTGCTGGCCTTTTTTCATAGCGCGGGAAAACATTGCGAGCACTTTTGGGTGGTAGAAGCCGATTCGTGCGGGAAGTTTATCAAGTGGGAACCAGCGTGCTTCGCTGAATTCCGGGCCGGTGGCATTCAGTGCGCCTTTAGTGATCACGACCGGATAGGCGAGCGCAACAAAATGTTTTTGTTTGTCGGAAATCGGATCATTGAAAACCGCAAAAGGATTCGTTTCATTCCACGGCGGCAGGATTTTAACCGATACGCCGAGTTCTTCTTTGGCCTGCCGCTTGATGGTGTCTTTGGTGTATTCGTTTTTGAGTATGCGCCCGCCGATCAGGCACCATTTTCTCTGTTCCGGATAAATTTTCCTTTTGATGAGGAGCGTTTCGAGCATACCCTTTTGTCTGCGGCGGAGTACGATCAAATCAACGCACGCAACCGGCATGTTTTTCTGGATTGCCTGAAAAAGCTCGTCCGGGATCCATCGAGACTGCGGTACTACGGTTTTTATTTTTTTATTCATACTGTGTGGAAACTTTTTATATCGTTTTCTCGTTATACTGCTATCTATAAACTTGGCCTGTCTGCCGGTAGGCATGGCTTGCGTATCTCTCAAAAAGCGATTATACTATACATTACATTATCGTAGAACTGAAGTAAATATCTTATGAGTTCATCATCACAAGAGAAGGTGGTTATCGTGGGGTTCGGCTGGGTCGGGCAGGCCAATGCCCTGGCGCTCTCACATGCGGGTTACGATGTCTTTTATTACGACGTGCAGACGCCGGTGCTCCGTTATGCGGATACGCACCAAAAGACCTATGACAGGATAAAACCCTTGTCCCGGGTGCTTGAGAAGGATGGGCCGGATACGTGGTATATGGTGTGCGTGGGCGACCGGGTCATGCCGGACGGCGAGCAGGATATTTCCGCGATCCGCAAAGCGCTGGAGCCGCTTAAAGAGGCAAAGGGCGGCGTGATCCTTCGTTCGACCGTATTGCCGGGGCACCTGAAGACGCTTGAGTTTGATTACTATGTGCCGGAATTTCTCCATGAAAAAAAAGCAGTGGAGGAGTGCATGGTGCCGCATTATTTTATTGTCGGCTCGCGCACTAAAGAAGACGCGCCAAGGCCGAGTTTTTTCGACCGCTGGGAAAACGCCGCGGTCAAGACTTTTTACGGCACGCCGGAAGAAGCCTCATACCTCAAATATTTGTCTAACATCTGGAATTCGCTCCGGGTAGCTTTTGTCAACGAATTCGGCAATGCCATAGCGCTTCCGACCGATGAGGCGGCAGTGAGCAGAAACGAGGCGATGCTCAATTTTATTTTTGAAGAAAAGGGCTATCTCCGGTACGGGCGCTCATACGGCGGCCATTGCCTGCCCAAGGATACGCATGCGTTTTTTGCGTGGCATAAGGCGCAGGGGAAAAATATGGCCGTGATCGAGGCGGTACACCAGTCAAACCTGATTCATAAAAAGATTGAAGAGAAATCCCCGCATTTACCGGAGTGGTTTTCCGACTGGGTGCGCCCGCAGGTTTCCGGACGTGCGGCGCTGGCGGCGCTCAAAATCTCCGTGGTGCGGAATACAAAAAGACTGCTTAAAAAACCTTTTCTCCCGAAAGAGATATAGCGGTCTATCGCGCATGAGTACATCAGAGAGAAAAACCCGGAAAGAAATATCTGCGGCACGATCGAGTCTGGTGTTTTCGGATTTTGCCAAGCGGATTGTGGGTCAATCTATGTTTCGGATATTGGGTGCGGCACAGGATTTAGAGCGGCAGGGTAAAGACCTTATCCATTTTGAAATAGGAGATACGCATCTTGAAATGCCGTCGGAGGTAAAGAAAAGTGCGATTGCGGCGTTGAAAGCCGGACATACGCACTACGGCAGCTCATATGGAGAACACACATTGCGCGTAGCGATTCAGAAGGCGGTCAAAGAAGATTTCAAGTTTACGCCGGATTTGTCCCAAATCGTGGTGACTTCCGGGGCGAACCCGCTGATTTATTATGTTCTTGCCGTGCTGGTAAATTCGGGCGAGGAAGTGATCCTGACTGATCCCGCTTTTGTTACCTATAACGCCGTGCTTGATATGCTCAAGATCAAGGGCGTGCGCGTGCCAATAACCCATACGAACAATTTTCGTTTTGATCCGGCAGAGGTTGAGAAGCGTATTACGTCAAAAACGCGCCTTATTGTTATTAATTCTCCTTCAAATCCTACCGGCAGCGTATATCCGAAAAGCGATATTATAAAAATTTATGCGCTGGCAAAAAAACATAACGTATTCATCTTGAGTGATGAAATCTATTCACGGTTGGTATATGAGGGGGCGCATTTTTCTCCGGGGACGCTTGATTCATGCCGCGAGCGAGTGATTGTGACCAACGGTTTTTCAAAGCCGTTTGCCATGACCGGCTGGCGGGTTGGGTATGCCATAGGGCCGGAGCAGATCATCGAGAAAATAGCTCTGCTTTCCCAGACGATTGTTTCGTGCGTTCCGCCTTTTTTGCAGGATGCATGCGTGACCGCGCTTGAGCGCCGCCATGAATTTTCCGCCCGATATTTGAGAGAATATGCGCGTTTGCGCCAAATCGTTTTGCGCGAGCTTGGTAAAGTTGAAAAGTTCGAATTTTCAAAACCATCCGGCGCCTTTTACCTTTTTATAGATGTTTCAAAGACCGGTATGGACGGAGATCAATTTGCCGAATACGCCATGCAAAAACACGGCGTGGTGGTTTGTCCCGGTTCCGGATTCGGCCCCGGAGGGAAAAAATATATCCGCATATGCTATGCAAACACTTCGCAAAAATTATTGGAAGGCTGCCGGAGACTTGCACGGGCTGCGGCAAAAGCGCTATAGTGTAAACTAATTAATATCGATTGTATGCAACTTGCAGATTTTGTCATTCAATATCTTGCCGGCCGGGGGATCGACAAAATGTTTGTCGTATCGGGCGCCGCAAATGCCTATCTGATTGATGCATTCACCCGGACGGACAAGACCGGATACGTGGCAATGGCGCACGAACAGGCAGCCGGGTTTGCCGCGGAAGGTTATGCAAAAATAAAAGGTGTACCGGGCGTTGCCATCGCCACCAGCGGTCCTGGCGGCATGAATCTGGTCACTCCCATAGGCAATTGTTATTACGATTCGGTTCCGGCACTTTTCATTACCGGGCAGATTAACTCGGAGTTTCTGCGCTCCGATCCCTCTATCCGGCAAGTGGGATTTCAGGAAACGGATATTGTTTCGATCGTATCTCCCATTGCCAAATACGCCAAGCTTGTTACCAAGGCCGAGGATATTAAGTATGAGCTTGAGAAAGCATTGTTTCTTGCGACCGACGGCCGGCCCGGGCCGGTGCTTTTGGATATTCCGCAGAATCTTCAAAAAGTCCAGGTAGATCCGGAAAAGTTGGTTGGATTTGATATTGAGGCGAGTCGTACTGCGTATGATGTTGCTGTTATTGATAAAAGAATAGACGGATTTTTGGAAGATCTCCGGAAGGCCAAACGTCCTGCCATATTGGCAGGCGGGGGAGTTGGGATAGCGCATGCAGAAGCACTTCTGCAGCGCGTAGGGCGTATCCTGAAAATCCCGGTTTTTCCGACATGGAATGCGCTTGATATCGTCCCCTCCGATTATGAGTATTATGGCGGGCGTGTGGGGACGTATGGCGGCAGAGGACGAAACTTCGGGCTTCAAAATAGCGATCTCCTGCTTGCGGTGGGAAGCCGGATATCCGGCCGCATTACCGGCGGAAATCTAAAAACATTCGCGCGTGCGGCGAAAAAATATGTGGTGGACGTTGATCCGGCGCTTCTGCAGAAAAAATTGCAGCAGGTGCCGTTTGATGTGAGTATTTTATGCGATGCAAAACTTTTTCTGGAGCGGCTTGAAAAGAAACTTGCAGGCGCTGCACTGCCGGACGTATCGGCGTGGACGAAACAGGTTTTAGAATGGAAAGAAAAGTATGATCCGGTGCGTCCTGAATTTTTCAAGCAGCAGGGATATGTGAATCCGTACGCATTTATGAGGATTTTGTCGCAGGAGATGAAGGAGCAGGATATTCTGATTGCCGACTGCGGCGGCAATATTGTGACCAGTAATCATGCGTTTGAGACCAAAAATGGACAGCGTTACCTTACCAATAATGGCAATTCGCCTATGGGGTTCTCTTTTTGCGGGGCTATGGGCGCATGGTTTGGCTCCGATAAAAAGGGCAATGTCGTCTGCATTATCGGAGACGGGGGATTTACCATGAATATCCAGGAATTGCAGACGTTGCTCATGTATGGCATTAAAATAAAAACTTTCATTATCAACAACCATGTATACGGCATCATCAAGGCGTTTCAGGAAACAAATGTGGAGGGGCGCTATGAAGCGTCCGGCCCCAAGGGATACACGCCTCCGGATTTTGTGAAGGTTGTTGATGCCTACGGTATTCCTGCGCGGCGGCTGGTAAACAATGATGATGCTCAAAAAATGATCCAAGAAGTTCTTGCCTATGACGGGCCGGTTGTCTGTGATGTTGACTGCGGCAACTGGTATACTTATGAGCCGCGCGTGTTCGGATGGGCCACTCCCATCGAAGACATGTATCCCTATTTGCCCCGTGACGAGTTTCGCAAAAATATGCTCATTGATCCGGTCGAGGGATGGGAAACTCCTCCGCTTCCGGGCGGTGGCATCAAAGGAAAAAAAACTGAAACTCATGAATAATATCATTGAGGCTGACTGCCGGGAAATTCTTGCCCGCGTGAACATAAGAAAGGCAAAAGGGAAGAAGATACTGATTACCGGGGCCAACGGGTTTCTGGGCCAGTATCTCGTGAGCGTTCTCTCGCTCGCGAATCGCGAGCTTGGGCTTGGCTGTACGATCCATGCAGTCAGTTTAAGCGGGCCCCGGCCGGTCATACAGTCGCTGATGCGGTATGACAAGCGTATTTCGTATCGCCGCGTTGATCTGTCGCATCCGTTCAATCTTGCAGGATATGATTATATTTTTCACGCAGCCGGCTATGCACAGCCGGCGAAATTCGTCCAAGATCCGGCTTCGACCGTCGCAATTAATGTTGATGCCACGCGCTCGCTTCTGGAAGCGTCCCGGTCCGCGACTTTTGTATTTTTCAGTTCAGCGGAGATTTATGGCAATATTCCAAGCCGCCTTATCCCTGTCAGAGAAGATTTTAACGGGAACTGTCCGTTGCATATGCCGAGATCCGTCTATGCCGAATCAAAACGCCTGGGCGAAGCGTTGTGTGCGGCATACAAAAAAAATAAGGGAGTGAATGCGAAAATTGTCCGCATCTCGCATGTCTACGGCCCTGGCCTGCCTCCGGATGATACGCGCGTCATGAGCGAATTTATACAAAAAGCCCTGACGAAAAAAAAGATCTCTCTGCTTGACCAGGGAACATCGGTAAAGACGTATGGATATATTGCCGATATCGTTGCCATGATTTTATTTGTCGCATTTGAAAGCCGCGAGATGGTCTACAATGTCGGCGGCAAAGACAGTCTCTCAATTCTTGATCTCGCAAAAAAAATTGCCAAATACTGTCATGCGGACTACGCCATTCCGGCTCAAACTTCCGGTCTCGCGCATATCGGAAAAGATCCGGAACTTGTAAAACTTAATCTTGCCAAGATAAAACGCGAAATGAAAAAATTCAGATTCACTCCATTCTCAAAAGGCTTGGCACGCACTATCGAATGGCAGAAAGATTATATGAAAACGAGCCCTCGCATCGGCAAGGGCTCAAAAGGTTAGCGTAGATATAACTATACGCGGGTGTCAAAATGGCGGATGAGGGATTCCAGCACTTTCCAGAAACTTTCGGGAATGTACATCATACCGGCGAGGGCATTTTCGCGGGCCTCTTCCGGAGTGCGTGCGCCTGGTATGGCGGTTGCGATCTGCGGATCTCGGGTTGCCCATTGCAATGCCGCGGCCAGTAACGGAATGTCGAATTCGTGACAGAGCGCATCGATTGTTTCGACATGCGCCAGAAGTTCCGGCGAGAAATCCCGCTGGATATAGCGAACCCCGGGGATCGGCTTGCCTGTTGCGAGCAGACCCCGTTCTATCACTGTAGTTGCCACAATACCGACATTATGCTTTCTGGCGGCCGGTAAAATACGTTCAGCCGCCTTTTGGTTGATCAAGCTCCATGCGCCGGAAACGGTTGCAACATCAAACTCTCCGGTCTCGATATAATCGGCGGCGGTCTCCGGTTCATCCGCCGCGATGCCAATATAACGGACAATCCCGCGTCGCTGAAGTTCACGCAAAGCTCCCATGGCTCCACTCTCGCTCATCACGAAATCCATAGGAAAATCCATCGGGTCGTGAAGGTAGACGATCGAGAAGCGTTCCATTCCAAGACGCACGGAACTGCTGAACATACATTCCATAGTGGTCTCATGCGAGTAGTCAAAACCGTCTCCCGCATACACCAGCCCAACTTTAGTGGTAACCATGCAGTTTCTTGCAAGATTGGGGCGCATCCGGAGAGCTTTTCCAATAATCTGTTCGCTCATACCGTATCCATATTTCGGCGCCGTATCAATCAGCGTGACCCCTCTTCTAAGCGCTGCATGAACGGTTGCAATGCCAAGGGATTCAACCATGTATGCATTGTGTTCCGGATTATCAACATGCTGGTAGTATGGAGCCTTGCTCGTAGGCAAGCCAAGATTTGCCCCGCCCAGCCCGATAATAGAGACCTTGATTCCGGTTCTCCCAAGTGTTTTTGTCTGCATCTTTTTTCTCCTTGTATGAGTCAGTTGATGTTAAATATCTGCTTCTATTTGTCGGGCATAATAGCCATATTGTCAATGCCGTTCGGGTACCGCTGGTTTTGGTCTTTCACGCGCCACAGGTAGAGGGGGATGAAAAATATGTAGTTGTTATGGAATGTTTCGGCGACCTGGAAATTAAAGTCTTTGTCCGCACCGCGGCCCATAAATGACGGCCAGACGCGGTCCGCAAGTTTTCGGAATCGGACTTTTTCGAGGACTTCGCGCCTGAACAGAGGACAGTTGCCCTGGCCCGGGTAGTTTTCGAGCGAGCCGAAGAATAGTTTATTGATGACTCTTTTTCTTTTCAGGTGAAAGGGTATTGCGCGGTTCAGCGACGGGAAGATTTTGGCGATGAGACCTTTGGAGCGTTGGGACATGGCGTAGATCTCCTGCGGCTTTATGATCCGGGTATCATCAAGGTATGTGGACGGGTCGATTTTTGTGCCAAGATATTTTTCGTCAAACTGTATCCAGTCAATACACACGTGCGTTGCGCCGTATTTTGCCAGCAGATCATACTGGATTTCAATGCGGTTGAGGAGCGAAGCATCGTCCGCATCCTGAAAGGTGATAAGCTCTCCATGTGCATGTTGAAAACCGGTATTGCGGGCTGACCAGCCAGCATTCACGTTGCGGTTGAGTTTCGCGTCAAAGCGATCCGGGTCGTCTTCGGCATCTACGAGCTTGATGCGGGAATCTTTTTGCGCGATCGTTTGCACAATGCTTTTGGTAGTATCGGTACTCGCGTCATTTACGACAATAATCTCCAGATTTTTGTATGTCTGGTTGATTATGGAATCAATCGCGATTGCAATCGTCTTTTCGCAATTGTAGACCGGTATGATAACGCTGATGAGCTGTTTCTGACTATTCATGTATCGTTAGTATACAAATTCTCACGATCGTGAGAATTTGTATACTTATAATTTTAGCACGTCTTCGATGAAACGCCTGTACGCCTTGCTGAATTCTTCGCGGGTATACGTTTTGCGCGCGTACCCCCAGATTTTTTTGGAGAGATCACGGATCTCGTCAGGCGGCATGTTGGAAAAATCGCGCGCGGCCTGCACCATGGACTCTGGTGTCGGGTTATCATCCAGTTGAATGTATCCGGCGTCTTCCTGTATGCCGGTAATGTGCGTGATGATCGGCACCAAGCCCGCATGCATGGCCTGCACAATCGCGCCGGAGGTGCCTTCTCCGCCGGATGGATAGATTACGGCACCGCAGGTTTCGATAAGTTTGGCAAATTGTTCGCCGCCTACGTCTATTCTGCCGTACACATGGATATTCGGGGTCTGCTCCAGTTCTTTTTTATACTCGTCAGTAAAATCTTTCTCACCGTAGATCGGCCCGCATACGTGCAGATGCAGATCGGGCGTTTTCGCAAATGCTTCCAAACAAAGATCAAGGCCTTTCAGTACTGCCCCTCCTCCGCCTATCCACATAAAGTGTTCGGCTGCGGCGGCAAAATCTTTCTTCTCCGGAAAGTCAAAATGGATGACTGCGGAAATCGGCACGAAAAATATCGGTTTGTTGAATTGGCGAAACGTGCCGAATACGGCTTTGTTTCCAAAGCCTTCAAGAAAGTCCGCAAGCTCGGCATTTTGCGAAGGTCGCCTTGTGCGGTGCGGCAGCAAGCGTACTCCCCGCCGTTTTTCAAGCCAGTCAAGCCGCAACTGTTCTGCATCGTTGTACGCTTTCCAATGGGGATTGAGAATACGGAATATTTTTTTGCAGTTGGCGGGAAGATGTTTTGAAAGGCGCAGCAGGCCGTCTTCCACATCAATGCAAAATGCATAGGGTTTGGTCGGGACAAAGGAGAGATTTTCCGCGCTCACAATGTCAGACGCATATCCTTTTTCCGCGAACAGGCGCGCGATCTCGCGGCATTCCCAATACATGGTGTGAAAATTGGAAAACTTTTCCCACGGCGCCAGCGTGAACGGCTCGGTGATATAGGAGATGAGAATAATTCCTTTCTGCCTGCCATGAGCGTGTCGAATGGTGCTGCGGGCGGGCATATGCACCATGCCCCACAGTTTGTTGGTGATTTTGTTCCGATATGCCCAAAAGATTTCAGATGGATTATACATGATTTACAATCCTGAGCTAGTCGAAGGATGAGTTTGAAACCAAAGGCCGAGACAAAGCAGTGTCCATATCTTATAATATACCGTCTCGTCTGTTTTGCTGTAAAAATTTTTAAGCAGTTTCTGCACCTCTTCTTTATCTATGTATTCATAGAATGGCGCATTGTTGTCAAAGGTTTCGGCAACGAGCTTTCTCATGGTCTCGATTTCAAGCCAGACTTTGACCGGCGCTCCGAATCCCTGTTTTTTGCGGTATACGAAATCGCGCGGCATGATATCGGACAAGATGTCTTTTAGGATGATCTTTCCGCTGTTTTTGTCCGTCTTGAAATTTCGCGGCAGGTTATAGACAAACTCGGCAAGTTCGCGGTCAAGAAACGGACATCTGGTTTCCAGCGAACTCATCATGGCGGTGCGGTCTACTTTTGACAAAAGCTTGCCGGGCAGATAAAAAGAGAGATCGAAAAGATTTATTTTTTCGATATCGTCTCCGGCCGCATGCAGAATATGTTCCGGAATAAAGTCAGCGGCGCGAAGGGGGGAGTGGGCGAGCAGTCCGCGCTTTTGGGTTGCGGTGAAGATTTCGATACTTCGGATAAAGTTTTTGAACGGCCGCGGAAATGCCTTTTCCCAAAAATCAGCTTTCCATGAGAGATTGAGGTGTTTCCAGTACCAGCCGTATCCCATGAATAATTCGTCTGCGCCGTCGCCGGTAAGAGCCACTTTTACTTTTGAGGCGGCGAATTGAGAAACGAGATATTGGGGAAAATTGGAGGGATCCCCGTGAGGTTCGTCCAGCGACCCGCAAACCATACGCAAACTTTCCGCCATCTCTCCGGTTGCCTGGAGCGTATGGTGGTCGGTGTGGAATTTCTTCGACACCTGTTCGGCAAACGGCAGTTCATTTATATAGTGTTCGTACCCGACTGAAAAAGTTTTAATCGGAAAACTTGATGTTTGCTGGCTAAAGCAGGTGACCAATGTGGAGTCCACCCCGCCGGACAGCAGCGCGCCCACTTCCACATCCGCGACCATCATTTTTTTGACTGACTGTTCGAGCATCCTTCTTACTTCCTCTTTGGCGTCCGCGTAGGTAACGGACACCTCTTTTTTTGTGAGTTCCCAGTATGTTTCTATCTTGATCTCGCTGTTTTTAAGCACGAAACATGAAGCCGGCGGCACTACGGAAATATTTTCATAGACGGTCATGTGCGGCGGTACATATGCCAGGCTCAAATAGATGTCTAGGGCTTCTTTATTGATAACCGGCTCAATGGTGCCCGAGGCGAGCAGCGCTTTTATCTCGGATGCGAATATAAAGTCTCCTGATTTTGTTTTTGCATAGTACAAGGGTTTTTCACCAAAACGATCCCGTGCGCCGAAAAGCATCTTTTTTTCTTCGTCCCAGAGTGCAAATGCAAACATGCCTTCAAGATATTTTGGACAGTCAATGCCGTATTGAATATATGCTTTCAGGATCACTTCAGTGTCTGACTTGGTTGAGAAAACATGCCCCTTTTGTTCAAGGTCGGTTTTGAGTTCGCGGTAGTTGTAAATTTCCCCATTGAATGTAACCGCAATATTTTTTTGATTATCTTTCATGGGCTGATGCCCGCCGGACAGATCAATGATCGAAAGCCGCGTCTGTCCCAGTATGCACGAGGAAAATGGTAAAAGCCCGCGGTCATCGGGCCCGCGGTGGGAAAGCAAGTCCAGCATCGCATCAATGTGCGAAGGCGATATCTCGCGTATCTTGTTTCCGGTTAAAGCAATAATGCCGCACATATGATTTCTTTTTAAAACGCTTCTGACATGCCTTTGGTTGCGCAATGATGAATTGTCATTATGTAAAGTATATACTTTCTTGCCCCGCACGTAACTTGACCATCTGCTCTTTGCGTGCTACTGATTATACAAGAACTTTTTGAAAAAAAGGAGGTGTACCTTGAAAACTCAAAATCAGGTGGTTCTGGTAACAACGACTTTTTATCGTTCCCTTGACGAGACACGATTCAGTCTTGCTTTAGAGATGACTATGCGTGCGCAACTTCATGGCTATCCGCTAATTATTGTGGACGGTTCTCCTGTTTCCATGATCGCTGAAGAGCTTACTGCTTATGGAGCGATAGTGTATCGGCAGCAGACCAAAGGCATTGGTCCGAGTCGTCGGGAAGCATATTTTTATGCGCTCGAATACTGCAAGACTCACTCTGACTGTAGGGTTGTGCAGTGGCTGGAGCCGGAAAAGCACGGCATGCTTCGTTTTATTAAAGTCATCACTGCCCCGATTATTTCAGGCGAAGCAGATGTAGTTATCGCAACACGTAGCGCCGCTTCTCGCGAGACTTATCCGGTGTTTCAACAAGAAACAGAAGCATATGCTAACAAAGTGTATATGGAGGCCACGGGTCTTAATGTGCCCGATGTCATGGTCGGTCCTGTTGCATTTTCGATACAGGCAGTCGGGAAGTATCTTGTTCTCATGAATCCTGCTGACTACGGAGTCGAGGACACCTATATTCAGGGCTATGCGCCCATCCTGGCACATCGAGACGGGCTGCGCGTTATTGCTTCGCCGGAACTGGATTTCCAGTATCCCCCGATGCAGCGCGTCGAAGAGGAAAGCACGTTGAGTGAGGAGATGATGCAGAAGCGTATCTGGCAGCGTGATGCCCTTTGTGATGCGTTTCGGAAACTTGGCGCGCTCAATTCGGAAAGGAGATAGTCATGAACATACAAAATCCAATCATTGCACCGGCTGAAGGAAGAATTCGCATTTTGACAATACCAATGAACGGGATGCCGCGGGAATTTATTTTTCTGAATTTTCCTGACCGTTATAGCGGCAGTGCGTCTGTGCTCGCATGGAGCCGGGAACACCAGCTTCGTCCCATTGGGCCTGTCGCCTGTTTTGAAATAGGCGAGTGCGCCCCTGAACTTTATCGTGATCTTGGCATGGATTTCATGGCTATAGTTAGTCTTGATCCCGAGGCACGAAAGGCTTATGGGGTCTCTTGGAAACTTTCGGAGCGCACAGTCATTTTACCTGATTTTGACGGTGCATTCAGCACGGATGCATGGTTTGTTTTTCAACGCATAACAGCGCCTCTTCATTTTTAAGTATCACGTATGCCTGCATAGCTTCGGTTATGCGGGCATTTATAATTTTATCCATGTATCTGGGAGTAGGTCTTTGGTATCGTTTTTTGGGGCGTTGGCAAACCATTGTTTCGGGGCGATGACTATCTTATCTTTGCGCGGATCCAGCCACGCGCCCCACCAGCTGAAACTGCTGTTGGCAATGATATGGTATTGGCATTGGGACATCAGCGTCATATCCTCATAGTTTTTATCGGCGCCGTTGCTGATGCAGGTATAGGGAAACTGTAAAAATTTGAAATTCTCGACCGACCACTCGTAGTCGTCTGAAAAAATGAAGAAATGAGGCGAGTCGACCCGCTGCGCGATATATTCGATGGCCTTTTGATAATACTGCATAGAACATATGCCGTGAAAAACGCTTGACTTGGGATCCGTTACATAATCGGTGCGCCGCACGTGCAGCGACACTGCGTTGGTTTTTTTGATCTCGTTGCTTATTGTTTGACTGTATTCCGAAAACGGTTTGGCGAGCGTGATTTGTTTTCGCAATTCGCTCTCGATGCCATGGAAATATTTTTCCGTCTGCCAGAAACCGTCAAAGTATGTATTATTTTTTTGCAAAAATACATCCGGGTCATACGCAAATGTCCGCTCCGGATAGTAGAAGGGGAGGAGTTTTCTTTTCAATCTCAGATGGCGGTACAGAAAATTAAAAAATTTTTTGTGCCTGCGCAAGGCTACGAAACCGAACATATCTGTCCCGCGCGCTTTTCGTACGGGTATATTGAAATTGCCAAGTGAAAATTCATGGACCCGCACTCCTTGCCAGATCACACTTGTGTCGATATCAAGCAGCAGTTCCGTATTGAGCCGCGAAGAAACCGCCTTACCAAGGGCATATTGGAAGAGCTGATTGCCCAATCCGCCGACTGTTTTTACGATTATTGCCATAGTAGTAGTATTTTAGCGAAGATGCGTTTAAAGGCTTTTTTGAAGCTTCGTTCCTTTACATGGATAATAAAAGCTCGCGGCAGCCGTATAAACAAAAGTACTGCCGCGAGCGGGCGATAGGGGGTTCCGGCCAATGCCTCCATATGTCCCATAAAATAACCCTTAAATCTTCCGAATGGAAACATGTGGTTTTTTGGCTGTTTGAATTCAAGTTTCTGCACGCTGTCCTTTTTGTCATCAAGAAGCGCCCGGGGGCTTGAAATTCCGCCCAGGCGTTTTTTAAATAGAATTTGCGGGTCAACGTAAATTTCATAGCGGCTTATCAATGCGAGCGAGAACATGTAATCCTGGCCCCAGACATGCCTTTGGGGATAGGCCTGCCATGTGGCGCGGGCGGCATCAAGCCGGAAAAGGCCGTACATCAAGTTGCATTTGCCGAGAATCTCGGGTTGAAGCACATACCGTGCAACATTGAGATAACCCGGTTTGCCGGACAAGCGGGTGAGCGCTAATTCCTCTACCAGAGTTCTGCCGAACGAATCAATCGCCGCCATGCGCGTGGTCGCAAGACCAAGTTTTGTGTTTTGTTCCATGTGCTCTACGCATACTTTCAAATAATCTTTTTCCCTGATATCGTCATGGGCCGCCCACATGAAATATTCACTCTCGGCGCGGTCAAGAAGGAATTTGAAACTCGGAAATATGCCGAGATTTTTCTCCTGGCGATAATAGACAATGCGGCTGTCTTTTTTCGCGTACTCCTTGCAGATGGTAGGCGTGTTGTCTGTCGAGGCATCGTCTGAAATAAACAAGATCCAGTCCGCATAGCTCTGGTTGATGATGGATTCGATCGCCTCCCTGATAAAGCGCTCGCCATTGTATGCGGGCATGCCGATAAATACTTTTGCCATATTATATTTCCATGCGGAGCCACCGCGCATTGTCCGGATGGATCATCCACCTGATTGTGCTTTCAAGAGACGATTCGAATGACCGCGGTATTGTCCAGCCCATATCGCGCATCTTTTTTCCGTCAAGAGCATAGCGCAGGTCATGTCCGGGGCGGGATGAGTGAAAATCCGTCATTTCATATTTCAGTTCTTTGTTCAAGACAGCGGCTATCAGTTGGGCCAATGCAAGATTGTCAACCTCTTTTTCGCCGACTATATTGTATTTGTCGCCATTTTTTGTTTCGTGACTGAGTAAAAACAGGAGCGCACCGGCCACATTGCGCGCGTGAATCCAAAACCTCGATCCTGCTTTGGTTTTTTCTTTGTTGGCATGAATAGTGACCGTCTTTCCGGCGAGAACTTGGTTGACGACTTTGGGAATGAATTTTTCCGGGTGCTGCCGTTCGCCGAACACGTTCATGGTGTGCGTTATGATGACGGGAAGGTTATAGGTGTTTGCATACGAGAGGCACAGCTCTTCGCCGCCGGCTTTAGTGGCGGCATACGGATTGCCCGAATTGTATCTGTCCCACTCTTTGTATGCAACGCCTTCAGGGGCGGGTCCGAATACTTCGTCGGTTGAAAAATAGATGAATTTTTTCAAATTTTTCTGGCGGCGGGCAAACTCGAGAACTTCAAGCGTACCGACCACGTTTGCGTACACGAATTTCCGGGGGTCTGAAATCGAATTATCCACATGGGTTTCTGCACCCATATGGATAAGGTAATCAACCTGCCCGATTTCTTGCTGCAAACCCTCCTCGATCGGTTTGGTAAAGTCGGCGGTAAATACGAATACCCGCTTTTCATCGAACACGCGTATATCCCGCAACCGCTCAAGGCCGTTGGATGCATAGTTCAGGCGGTCAAGAATAAAAATATCCCAATCGGTATTCTTGAGCACATGCTCGACAAAATGGTGGCCGATAAATCCGGCGCCGCCGGTAAGAAGGATTTTCATGCGGCTATTTTAGCTTTTTGAGATATCCGTTGATATTAAATGTTGCGTTGAGGCCGAACATATTGCAGTATGTCTTATCGATTTCAAATGCGTCGGTTGATGCAAGGAATTCCCGGATGGCGCGAAGCGGACCGCCGTGGTAGTTTCTCATGACTGTTTTTTTATCCGCAAGTTCAGACACGATGCTGTCTTCGACAATGTAATACGAGCCTATGCTTACCAATGGCGAGAATTTCCGCAAGGCTCCGATCGAGTCCTCATACATATGGCTTCCGTCCTCGATCACCAATATTTTTTTAAAGCCGTTGGCTTGTGCGAGGTCGTAATTTTGCCACCCGCCGATGAATGTCTGAATGCGGGGGTGGCTTTTGATAATCGGATCCGCTTGCGCAATAAGATCAATGGTATGGATCGTGCCGTGTCCGATGGCATTCAGGAGGTCTGCCATATATAACGTGCCTCCGCCCATATTGGTTCCGATATCTATAATAAGATCGGGTTTTACGTCGAAGATGAGCATTTGGTACAGCACATAGTCGAATGGACAGCGGATTGCGGGTATTCCCCGGTAGGTAACGCGCAAATGGCCTTTAAAGATAGACCGAGGGTTGAATTTCACGCGCTCATGAGGCGGTATGCGGCGCAGTTTTTTCTTTATGCCGACATACGCTTCAAGAAGCGGTTCAGGAAGGCGTGCAGCAATTTTTTTTCGGTATGCGCGTAAGTTCATCATGATGTTCTTGTTGTGGCATAATCCAGGACTGCTGCAAGTCTGCCCGGGTGATGCCCCCGCATAATCTGGGATTTGGGATTGTTGACATCAAGAATTTCCAGGGGAAGGTTTGCTCTTTCATCGAGCAGCACGACCCATGGCTTGTGCAGGCGTATGTCAAAAAAATAAGTTCCGACGTTGAGAAGAAATGCCGGCAGCGCAATTGTTGTTTTATATTTTCCAGGGGCGTAGTCGGTTAACGAAGCATTTTTGTCCGATTCGGATGACCAGAGGAGCATTTCGCCGTTTGCGTATATGAGGAGCGAGAGCAGCGCGCCTTCCACTGAGGTGCGTGCCTCGAATTCAACCTCAATCGTACTTTTCTCGCTGATGGGAATGCGCGCGCTTGGTTCTCCTGTTTCGTTCAGTATTGAGATGCGGGAGATTTGTATATCCTTTGAGGGGTCTTGGGGAAAATCAATTGCCGCATTCATGTGCGCATTGCCGAGGTAGCGATCGATTACTTTTGGCGTTTCTCCGATCTCAACGATTTTTCCCTTATCCAGGAGGATCGTTTTCGTGCAGAGATTAAGAATTGCAGACATATTGTGGCTCACGAAAAGAATGGTTCTGCCGTCTTGTTTGGTCACTTCCTCCATCTTGCCCAGGCATTTTTTCTGGAATTCGGCATCGCCGACTGCGAGCACTTCATCAACCAGCAGGATGTCGGGTTTCAAATGCGCTGCTACGGAAAATGCAAGCCGCACATGCATGCCGCTTGAATAATATTTCACCGGGGTGTCGAGAAACTGGTCAATGCCGGCAAATGCGACAATGGCATCAAAGTTTTTTACGATATCGCGGCGGGACATGCCGAGAATCGCGCCGTTGAGAAAAATATTTTCGCGGCCCGTAAGTTCCGGATGAAAGCCGGTGCCGACTTCCAGAAGAGAAGAAACATGGCCGTGCATGCGCGCCTCGCCTGTGGTGGGAGGCGTGATGCCGGTCAGAATTTTAAGCATCGTTGACTTGCCGGCGCCGTTCTTGCCGATGATACCTATGACCTCGCCCTGTTCAACGGTGAAGTTGATATCCCTGAGCGCCCAAAAATCCTCTCTGGTATCAACGCCGGTTATTTCTTTTACTTTTGTTTTTGCAAAGCGGAACGGACTTTTGGCGATATTGGCCAGCACGTCGCGAAGCGCAACATAGCCGCCGCGATGATGCCGGATCGAATATTTTTTCCCCAGGTTTTTTACTTCGATAATGGCGCTCATGTCGGGTTATACGATATCGGCGAAATAACGCTCCACTTTTTTAAAATAAATGACTCCGATAACAAGCGCCACAAGGCACGCACCCAAAGAAAGCAGGAGCAGAAGCCAGTTGACGGGCGTAGTGCCGAGCAAGGCGGCGCGAGCGCTCTGGATAACGCCGGTCATCGGATTCATAGCCAGTATCCACGAATATTTTCCTGCGATGCTCGCCGGGTAGATGACTGGAGTGATAAAGAGGAGCAGCTGGATAAAAAAGGGGAGCGCATACCGGACGTCGCGGTATTTTACGTTTACCGCGGCAAGAAACAGGCCAAGCCCGATGGATGCCATGAACGTGATGATAAGCAGCAAGGGCAGGATGAGCAGCCCTTTCAGGTGGGGGACATAACCATAATAGACCATCAACACGACCAGAATTGCGGCGGAAATGAAAAAGTCCATGAATTTGGTGACCACAGCGGATATGGGAAGGATCAGACGGGGAAAGTATACTTTGGTGATGATCGCCTGATTTGCGATGAGTGTACCGCTGGTTTCGGAGAGCGCTCCGGAAAAAAACTGCCAGAAGAGCAGTCCTACGTACACGAAGATGGGATACGGTGCCCCGTCTGACGGGATTTTTGCAAGCCGTCCGAAAAATACGCTGAATACCACCATGGTCATAAACGGCTGGAAAATTGCCCATAATGCCCCGATGGCTGTCTGTTTGTAGCGGACCTTCAGATCGCGCCAGGTGAAAAAATAAAGCAGCTCTTTATACCTCCAGATTTCCCTGAAGTCTTCGACCGAAAGTGTTTTCTTGGGTTTGATGACAGTAACGGACATAATCAGTTTTTTGAAAGGCAGCTCATGATGGTTTGAATTTCTTCTTCAGTATAGTCAGGGCAGTTGCCGCAATAGAAACTGCTGGTATGGAGAAAATCGGTATTGGGCAGCGGATACGTTTCCACAACATACTTTTTATGGAACGGCTGCTTTTGGATATTGCCTGCGATCATAGGGCGTACTTCCACGCCGGCATTGTGGAATTTTTGTAAGTATCTGTCGCGCAGTTCGGAGGTCTTTGCAATTACCGGTATGACAAATGAAGATACCATGGCGAGATGATCCCGTCGGACCGGAACCAGGTCGGCGTTGTTTTGCATGATTGCTTCGCAGCGCAGAAACGTCTGTTCGCGCATTTTGATATTTCTGTCCAGAAATTGCAGTTGGTACAGCCCGAGAAACCCGGTAATTTCGGTCGGACGCAGATTAAATCCGAGATCGTGGAATAGAAATTTGGAATAGAATTCCGACTCGATGCCGGCCGGGGTTGTTCGCCATTTTGTCTGTTGATGGGGATGCAGGTTTCTGTCCCAGCCGTTAGCCCGCACAATGCGGAGCATTTCGGCAAATGCTTCGTCGTCCGTGCAGACCATGCCGCCTTCAATAGTGGACATATGGTGCGCCACATAGAACGAGAAACTGGCTCCGAGACCGAAATTACCCGTCTTGCCTTCGGGCAATTTCGTGCCGAGAGATTCGCAATTATCCTCGAGAAACAGAATATCATTTTTGCGGCAAAATTCTCGTATTGCCTGGAGATCGCCGGCAAATCCGATTACGTTTGTCGCGAAGAACGCTTTCAGTTTAACCTGTTTGTGGCGTTCCTCCAAATTATGGGACATAACATTAAGCGTATCGGCATCACAATCAATTGCGACGGGTTTGAGTCCCATCTGGATGATCGGCATGCTGTTGGTTGACCAGGTAAGGGCTGAAAAACCGACCGTGTCGCCGTCCTTCAGTTCGCCCATGTTTTTCAGGGCTTGAAACATCGCGAGATTTGCGCTTCCTCCGCTGTTGAACAAAATCGCTTCTTTGCAACTCTGTTTTTTTGCAAACGCTTCTTCAAATGCCCGGCATTGCTCTCCCATACTCAGTTTCTTTGCGTGCACGATAAAATCAGCAAGCGCGCGTTTTGTCTCGTCTTCCTCTATAAACGCGTTCTTGATGAGCGGAACAGTGATCTTATGCGAGGTGGTTTGGTTATGGTTTTGCATAGGCGTCATACCATGCATAGGTTTCTCTCAGGCCTTTCTCTAAATCTATGGAGTGCTTCCATCCAAGGGAATGAAGCTTTTGCACGTCAAGCAGTTTTTTGGGAGTTCCATCAGGTTTTGTGGTGTCCCAGACGATCTCTCCCGCAAAACCCGATATGCTCTTGAGCATATCGGCGAGTTCGCGTATCGAGATGCCGATACCGGTTCCGATGTTCACAATCCCCGAATCATTATACTTGTCCATAAGAAACAGGCAGGCATCGGCCAGATCGTCCGTATGCAGGAATTCCCGTTCAGGATTACCGGTTCCCCATAAAACCACTTCATGCCGATTCTGCGTTTTTGCGTCGTGGAATTTTCGTATAAGCGCCGGCAAGACGTGGGAGTCTTGCAGATCAAAGTTATCATGCGGGCCGTAGACGTTGGTTGGCATGACCGAGATGAAGTTTGTTCCGTACTGCCGGTTATAGGACTGGCACATAATGATGCCGGCGATTTTTGCCACTGCGTACGGCTCATTCGTAGGCTCAAGCGCTCCAGTCAGCAGGTGTTCTTCTTTTGTCGGTTGCGGTGCCAGTCGGGGATAGATGCAGGAAGTTCCGAGAAACAAGAGTTTCTTAACCTTATGGAGATATGCGGCCTGGATGACATTTGCCTCAATAAGAATATTTTGATAAATAAAATCCGCCGGATAGGTGCTGTTGGCCATAATACCTCCTACTTTTGCCGCTGCGACAAAGACATATTCCGGCTGCTCTTTCTCGAAAAATACCCCGACCGATTTTTGATCAAGCAGATCAAGCTCGGCGTGGGTTTTCAAAATCAAATTCGAATATCCTTGTTTTTGCAAGGCGCGGACAATGGCGGATCCGACAAGCCCTCGGTGTCCGGCAATATAGATTTTTGCGTCTTTATTCATTGAATATGTTTCAAATCTTCGTCCACCATGATTTTTACAAGTTCGGAAAAGGTGGTCTTTGGCGCCCAGCCGAGTTTTTCGCGCGCCTTGGTTGTGTCTGCCAGCAAGTGCTCGACTTCCGAAGGCCGGAAATAGCGCGGGTCAATCTCTACATAATCGCGCCAGTTCTCGATTCCTGCATGGCGGAAGGCGGTTTCAAGGAATTCTGCCACCGAGTGGCTCTCTCCCGTGCCGATCACATAGTCGTCCGGTTCGGATTGCTGCATCATGAGCCATGCCGCCTCCATATATTCCGGTGCGTAGCCCCAGTCGCGCCTGGCATCAAGATTTCCCAGATAGATTTTTTTGTCCACGCCGGCAAGGATCCGCGCAATGCCCCGCGTGATCTTTTTCGTCACAAACGTGCCGCCGCGGCGCGGACTTTCGTGGTTGAACAAAATGCCGTTGACCGCGAATATGCGATGCGCTTCGCGGTAGTTTACGGTTGTATGGTACGCGAATACTTTTGCAACCGCATACGGGCTTCGGGGATGAAATGGCGTGCGTTCGTTTTGCGGCGGCAGAGCGGATCCGAACATCTCCGATGAAGATGCCTGATAATATTTTATCTTTTTTCCCGCCGTGCCCACCGGCAGGCAGGTGTGCTCTTCAAAATCTTTGATTGCTTCAAGAATCCGCAGCGCGCCCATGCCGGTTGTTTCGGCCGTGTATTCAGGTATATCAAACGACACGCGCACGTGCGACTGTGCCGCCAGATTGTATATTTCGTCCGGCTGGATTTTGTAAATCAGTTTCCGGATAATACTGGTGTCCGACAGGTCGCCATAATGCAAATGCAGCCGCGAGCCGGTTGCGTGCGGGTCCTGGTACAGATGCTCAATCCGCGCCGTATTGAACGTGGATGCGCGGCGGATCATGCCATGTACTTCGTATCCTTTGTCCAGCAATATTTCTGCCAAATACGAGCCGTCTTGTCCGGTAATGCCGGTGATGAGCGCTTTTTTCATAGTGGTTATTGTCGTCATTATGCAGGAAAATAAAGAAAAAAGAAAGAGCGGCGCCACTCTTTTGAAACATGAAGCAGGGGATCAGTAAGGATTATGTTCAATATAACGTACGTGCAAGGCAAAAAGTAACCGTTCGCGCTCAACTGAGAAACCGAGTTTCTCAGTTATAGCTTCTTGATTTTTTGTTCCGGATGTTGTATTAAAAAGTATCTTTTGAGATCATTTACAAAACAGGAGGAATGAGTATGGCAAGACCGGAACCATTTTTAGATGAGCTCACCGATCAGCTGTTTTCGTTCGGTATTCGGGATATCCCTAAAACAAGGAAAAATCGGACAGCGCTTTTGCATTATATCGGTGAAAGAACTCCGCAGGAACGTGCCGATATGTTGCGCATGGCTCAAGAAAAATGGATTGGCAAGCGCGTGGTTCATGGAGGTTTATACGGCGTAATTGTTTTTATTCTTCCTAAAGGGGGCGGCCGGCTGCCTTTAGCCCCGAAGGACTATCCGGATGGGAGTAGCCGCGTACAATCTACGCCGTTTTCCGCAGCTGTTTTATGGGATGGCGATAATCAAGTGAGAATGGTGTCTGAAGTTAATGCACTTAAGGTTATAGAAAGTTAGTTGCGGATAGTTTTTGACTTTTGAGATCATTTATCGTACTTTCTATTAAAAGTACTTTCAGAACATACAAAAGGAGAAAAACCATGCTGCAGAAACTTCAGGGTGCCATTGCGCGTGTTTCGCATCGGGAACTTGAGGAACCGTATAAAAAAATCATTCCTTGCGAATTTTGTGAGAAAAATGCCGAGTTTGCGGCTGTGTATAATGTCATGAAAAGCGGAGTGGAATCTTCGTTCTCGGTACATCATTGCGGCCAAAGCCAGTGCGTCACCCGTGCTGCTCATGCTGCAGTTGCGCTGGGATACCTGTATCAAAGAACCTGCATTCTTTTCCATATATTTAAGATTTTGATTGAATTTGGTTTTATCGAACAAGATTTTATCTAATTGCAATAAGTTTTGTTTAATCCCGACGCGTCGGGATTTTTTTGCGTGAAAAATCCCGGATTGCCATATGGCAAACCCGGGATTGAGATAATAGTGGTCGGAAGATTTAAGCAGCTGCTTTTATACTCATGCTTTCGATGAGTGTTGATCCGGGTACGATGAGATGAAAAATAGGAAGGTATACGTGTCCGGAGGCGTCCAGCCGGGGCTGGTTTGAGAAAAATATTTTAAACCCAAAGACGTGTTTGTACACCATAATATTGGCCGCGACTGTTTTATTTTCGATTTGCGCCGTTATGCGCTGATACGCGCGAACCGTGCCTGTGCCTTTTTCGATAAAAACGTTTGCTGTTTCTGTAGCTGGTGAATCCGGCAGCAAAGACAGTTCCGCGTGTTGTTCTTGGTTGGCGTAAGAGTAAAAAATACTCCAGTACAGACTCGAAATTGCCTGCCTGTCCGAGTAGATCGAGCGCTCAAAACTTATCCTGCCATAATGGGAGTCGAATAGTCCGGCAATGCCCGAAGCGTCTCCGGCATCGAAACATGTTATATAGTGCGAGCGAGTTGTTGTTATGGCGTCTGACGGAGTTGCGACTATAGCCATGCAGTCCTCCCTTATGTTTGTAAAAGAGAAGTAGTTTCCTGTGTTATATCATGCTGGTGCTCTATGGTCAATTTGGGTCAATTTGACCTGATTTCGCGGTTCGCGTATGATAACAAATATATGAATCAAAACCGCAGGTTGATTGAGAACATATTATTGTGGGCGGTGCGGATCGGGTTGTGGGTGATCCCGCTGCTGCCATTTTATATTGCGTCCTCGATGCTCTTCCCGTTTATTACGGGAAAGAATTTCACGTTTCGCATCATCGTGGAGCTTATGGTGCCGTTGTGGGTCGGGCTTGCGATCATGCGGCAGGAATTCCGGCCGCGGCTGACCCTGCTGGTCAAAGCAGTGACGCTGCTTATAGCGGTGCTGTTTCTCGCAGATTTGTTTGGAGTGAATCCATACCGTTCGTTTTTCTCCAACTATGAGCGCATGGAAGGGTTTATTTCCTTTGCGCATCTGTACCTGTACTTCCTGATGCTGCTCTCGGTATTCCGGACCCGGCGCGACTGGCTGGTATTTTTTCATGTGAGCATTATCGCGAGCATTGCAGTTTCGTATATCGCGGTATTGCAGCGTCTCGGCCTGCGCCCATCCCCGCAAGGCGGTTTCAGGGTTGACTCGACTATCGGAAACCCGACGTACCTTGCGGCGTATCTTCTTTTCCATGTCTGGCTTGTGGCGCTGCTGATGAAGCAATTTTGGCCGAAGAAAACCTCCGACGTTCGTCGGGGTTCAGGGGAGATGAAAAAATGGGCGTTGCAAATTTTTTATGCGCTTTTACTGGTCTCGGAGTTTGTGATCATTTATTTTACGGCAACCCGCGGCGTGGTACTGGCATTGCTCGTGACCGGCATTCCCTTTGCGGGCTTGGCTGTGATCTACTGGAACCGGATGTTCGGCACCGGGCATGTCCCTCATGGGGAAGGAACTTGGACTTTGGGTAGAAAACTTGCCGGAGTTGCTCTTGCGGTTATTGTGCTGGTCCCGCTGCTGTTTTGGCTGGGACGCAGCTCGAAGTTTGTCCGGGAGAGCCAGGTGCTTATCCGTCTGACCAATTATTCATTGAGCGAAGCGACCGTGGCTTCCCGGTTTCGTATCTGGGAGATGTCATGGAAAGGCGCTTTGGAGCGCCCATTGCTCGGCTGGGGGCAGGAAAATTACTATGCGGTGTTTCAAAAACACTATGACCCGGGGTTGTATGCCCAGGAGCCGTGGTTTGACCGCTCGCACAATATTATTTTCGACTGGCTGATCCATGCCGGGTTTATCGGACTTGCCGCATATCTCGGGGTCTTTGCGGCGGCATTTTGGATGATCGTACAGGCACTGCGCAAAGGCGCCTTGGCGCTTTGGGAGGGAGCAGTACTTATAGGGCTCTTCGTTTCTTATTTTTTTCAGAACATATTTGTATTCGATAATCTCAATACGTATCTGCTCTTTTTCGGGTTTCTTGCGTACGCGCAGTATCTTGCGCTCGAGCATGCAAAAGGGGAGCATGCTTCTGTTGCGGCCGGGCATATTTCGAAATCCGGAAACCGGCCACCTGCAATTTCCGACGTATTGTTCAGCCGAGGCATTGCGGCTGCAATTGCACTCTTGGCGGTATCGGGTGTGACGATTTATATATGGAGTCTTCAACCGCTCTACCAGTCCCAGGCGCTGATTGATGCGCTGCGCATCACGCAGGTCCAGACGCCAATGGATACCCTGATCGGCCAATTTAAGCTGGCATTGTCATATGATTCGTTTGGCAATACGGAAGTGCGCGAACAGATCGGCAACGCCGCGCGCAACATTGTGGGCAACTCCCAGATCAAACCCGAAGATCAGAAAAAATTTGCGGAATTCTCAATTGCGGAGCTTAAGAAAGAAATAGACATTCCGGTTCCGGACATCAAGCATATGCTTTTCTTGGCGTCTATTTATGACCGCGGGCTTCAGCTCAATCCTGAATACGCGGCTCAATCTGAAAAGCTGCTCCTCGAAGCGCTGAAAATCGCTCCAAACAAGCAGCTTGCCTACTTCGAGTTGGCACAGCTCTATCTGGCAACCAACCATGCCGATCGCGCCATAGATGCTTTGCGCAAAGCGTGGCAGCTTGATACTGAATTTGTCCAGGCGGGGATCAACCTTGAAATTATCGGAATCGTAACCGGCCACAAGGAGGTGATTCCGGAAGTGCAAGAGAAGATCAACCACGAGACTCTTGATGAACAGAGCCTGTATCGTCTTGCTCTTGCGTATCAACAGGCGCAGGATTACGCATCGGCATTGAAATATTATGAGCAGTTGGTGAAACTTCGGCCTGATGTAGCCCAATATCATGCGACCTACGCAGCGCTGCTTGGCTACTTTGGCCGCATAGCCGATGCCGAAGCGCAGGTGCGGGAGGCAAGCAAACTTGATCCGGCTTACGCGAAAGAAGCGGAGCAGTTTATCAAATCTCTCCGCTCGCAGCCGAAATCCGTAAAGTAGTTGTCATGTTTACGCATGCCAAAACCACGGCCACAGAGCCGTGGTTTCCCATTTCATTGTCGGAAACATTATTAACTTTTCTCTGGTTATAAAAATATGAAATCGCAACAGAAAGTTGGCATTATGGGTATTGGCATGGTCGGGTCGCCGCTCGCGAGGTATTTTCAGGAAGTGGCGGGCCGCACTCGCGGAGAAGATCTGTTCCTTTTTGATATTGATCCTGCAAAAAATTATTCGGATGATATACATCGGGCGGATATTATCTTTTTATGCGTGCCCACTCCTCCAGGCCGGGATGGCGCGGCGGATCTTTCCCGTGTTGATGCGGCAGTTTCCCATATCGGCGGGCCGAAGGTCGTCGTCATTAAATCAACCGTTCCGCCGGGAACCACCGAGTATTTTCAAAAGCGGTTTCCCAAGCATGATCTCCTTTTTAATCCGGAATTTTTGACCGAAGAGCGGGCGTGGGAAAATACCATTCATCCGGATCGCCAGCTTGTCGGATGGACGGAGCAGAGCAAGGCACATGCCGCAGGAGTGGCCGCACTTTTGCCGCCCGCGCCCCTCATGGCGCCCTCGCCGGAACTTGAATTGACCGCGACCGAGGCGGAGCTTATCAAATATGCCGCAAATGTTTTTCTTGCCCGCAAAGTCACGTTTGCAAATGCGCTCTTTGATCTTGCGAATCATCACGGGATTGACTACGAGCGTATACGCAAGGGGATTGCATCAGATCCGCGCATCGGCCCTTCGCATTTGAATGTTTTTCACGGCGGGTATCGCGGATACGGCGGATATTGTTTTATCAAAGACACGGATGCCTTGGTTGCACATGCGCGGGAATCGGGGCTGCAGCATATTGCGGATCTGATCGGCGCCGATGTCGCATTTAATACGAAAATACTTGCCACCCAGGGATTGACTCCCGAAGAAGTTGCCGTGCATATAAACACGAATCACGTAACACATAACACAATGCACGAATCACGATACACGTAACATGATACAAAAAAGTTTCTTGTTCTTTGTTACGTGATTTGTGTTTCGTGATCTCATTATGAAATCAATCGTAACCGGAGGTGCAGGCTTTATCGGCTCGCATGTGGTTGATGCGCTGGTCAGCCGCGGAGACGAAGTGCATGTGATAGATAATCTTTCCGCGGGCAAGCGCGAGCGGGTCAACCCGAAAGCGCAGCTTCACGAAAAAGACATACGGAACTTTGACGAAATCGCGCCGATTTTTGTTGGCGCCGATCTGGTATTTCATCTTGCGGCGTTGCCTCGTGTCCAGCCCTCGATCATAGATCCCCGCACCACGCATGATGTGAACGTAACCGGTGCGCTCAACGTACTGGTCGCATCGCGCGATTCACAAGTAAAGCGCGTGGTTTATTCCGCATCCTCCTCCGCCTACGGCGATCAGGATAGTATGCCGCTGCGCGAGGATATGCCGGCAAGCCCGTTAAGCCCCTACGGCCTGCAAAAATATATCGGAGAGCTCCAGTGCCGGTTATTTTCCGTGGTGTACGGCATGGAAACGGTTTCGCTCCGTTATTTCAATGTATATGGCCCGGGTGCCGCAGCCGACGGTGCCTACTCTCTGGTGATCGGTAAATTTTTGGATCAGCGCTCCAAAGGCGAGCCCATGACCGTGGTGCCTGATGGCACGCAATCGCGCGACTTCACGCACGTCCGCGATGTCGTACGCGCCAACCTGCTTGCTGCGGAGTCGTCAAAAGTCGGCAAAGGCGAAGTTATCAACATCGGTGGCGGCCATGACCACAGCGTGCTGGAAGTCGCCGCGCTCATCGGCGGCCCCACTGTTTTTGTCGAGCCCCGTCTCGAACCCAAGCGTACGCTCGCCGACATCACCAAAGCCAAAACTCTGCTCGGCTGGGAACCAACCATAGATTTCAAACAGGGGATTGAAGAATTAAAAAAGATGCACGGGATTACCTGATTTTTTTCCGTTAACAAATTATGATACGATCGTGGCATAATTTGTTAAGGCGTTGATTTCCTTGACTTTTTATTTATTTTGTGTTAGCATTTATTTACGTCCAACGGGTTCAATTGAGGCAATAAGCCGAAAACCTGTTGGAAAGGGCCTTTGATAAAGGAGGTAGCCATGGCTACCCACTCGACCCGCAGTTTTTTTGTTTTAGTGGCCGTTCTGTCTTTACTGGTTGGCTCCCGAGTTCTGGCGAACGAATCTCGGATGAACCGAGACGGAACCGTGTCAATCACGGGGGCGACTACCGGAAAGTCTGCTCAGCAGACTGGAGGTGGCGGTGGAGGAAGTACGTGCCAAGCGGTGCCTGCTGGCCAAATCGCTCTGGACGGGTGTCCAGATGATTGGTATCGGGCGGGTATCAAGCCCTTGATCGTGGACAATTTTGGAGACGTACAGCCCATCGGTGCCGATTTGTTGAACGTCTATATGACCAACAATGATATCTACGCCTATTTCCTGTTGGAGTTTGCGGGCCCGTTTGAGGGGGCTTCGTTCCTATTGTTGAATGTAGATGGAGATCGGCGTAGTGGATGTGCGACTCCGACAATGGGCTTTGAGTACGGAGTAACATTTTCTCGCGACGGCTCGTATGTCGGGGACGCGCGAGACTGCGGGTGGGGAGGGGACGACTTCCCAACCGCCTTACAAGTGGTTTTCAACGGGCGCTTCATTGAGGCCACAATCCCGTTGGAAGTTTTGAAGACACTTGCTCCAAAAACCGGTCTCAAGACCATCGAAGTTTTTTGTAACAATGATGAGTGCGAACCGGGAATCTATACCCTAAAGACCGCATCTCAATCCACCCATGTGGGCGGTTCCATGAAGGGTCTTACTCCACTCGGTGCCTTGTGTCAGAACCTTCGCACTAACCAGCAAGTCTGGATATGGATGATTGGTGGCAGTGCCACTCATTATGACTGCCAGAAAGCTGGGCTCATCGTCATGCCTGGCGATGCCGTAGTAGTTGCGGGTACCGGCGTGGTGCCGAAATTAAGACATCCTTCAAATTAACAATCTTTGTTCCTAAACCTTTAGTGAGCCCCCCATGTAATGTGCGGGGCTCTAGAATTTTTATGGCCTTGCATAAAGAGTTTGTTAAGATAAAACTCCCCTAAATAAAAATGGGACAACAATTGACATATACTGCTATTGTCTCTATGATCGTTGATAAAGAACGGTCTTTTTATTGAAAGAAGGGGGTATTCATGGGTACGGAAATCAAACTATTTCTGAATTGGCCGAATGTATTTAAGGTAGAGCATGAAGAGTTTCAGAGTTTTCTGCTAGAGCTTGATCATGATGATCCGGAGGATCAGGCGTTGATGATAAAACTCTTTGGCTCGTTTTCAGAATTATTTTCTTTTGAAGGAGTTCCTTACCGGGTTCCTGCATCGTATATTCGGGCAAGGGCGCGGGAATGGGCATCCGGAGAGGGCTATGGCGAATATGGCGCTGAAATGTATATGTCAGAGTTGATGAGGCCATTGCGCATTCCCATTGCGTGGAACTGGAGCGAAGGTGGTGACATACCGGCTGAAGTTTTTGAACAAGTGCTCGGCAAGCGCGTCAGCGGTTTTATTCCTGTTGTCTATAGGGGGAGAAAATATCTGGTGGTAGATCTGTGGTTCGGCGAGGTCGGAGATGATTCTTTGGGATATCCGCTCGGATCGGTTATTGATGACATTTCGGATCTTGTCGGCGTTACTTTGGTTGAGGCTCGGTTTATTGATTTGACGTTATAATTTTTTTCCTATATTAAAACAAGAAAAATTCCCTCTCTCATGAGGGATTTTATTATGGTATGTCACCGTTTTGGAATCCGTTTTTCAATATTACCTCCCTTGCCGTTGCAGTAAAATGTAGATGGTGCGCAGGATGATGAGCAGATCGAGGGTAAAGGAGCGGTTTTTGATGTAGTAGAGGTCGTACTGCATTTTTTCCGGCGCGTCTTCAACTGCGGCATCGTTTTCCATTTTGGTCTGCGCCCAGCCGGTAATGCCCGGGGGCACGAGCAGGCGCATCTCGTAAAACGGGACTTTTTGTTTAAGCTTTTCGACGTACTCGGGCCGTTCGGGGCGCGGGCCGATGAACGACATCTCGCCTTTGAGCACGTTCCATAACTGCGGCAACTCGTCGAAATAGGTTTTGCGCATGAGTTTGCCAAACCAGTACTGCCGGGGATCGTCGGTCATCTCTTTGGCCTCGTTGATCTGTCGGCTGATGCGTTCTGCGCCAAGCCGCTGACTCCGGAATTTTACGAATGAAAATACCCGCCCGTTTTTTCCCACGCGCGGCTGGCGGAAAAATATGATTCCGTCTCCGGGCCTGGCGCGGCGTTCTTTATAATTGAGAATATCCTGGGGGGTGGAGAGGATCATACCGAGCGCCACAAACGGAAAGCAGAGCACCACTATCATGCCTGCGACAATGGCAAGCAGCATGTCGAGCATGCGTTTAAAAAATTCGTAAAAATGCTTGCGGATCCCGATAAGGTTTTCAAGAAACCAGACCTCGCCGACAAACGATGCGGGAATCTTGCCGATGAGCGTCTCATAATATGTGCTGAATTCAAAAACCGGAATGCCGAGCGGAATGATCTGAAACAGCAGCTTGACCAATGTCCGATTCTCTTTGATTTCAGGCAGCATAACAATGCTGTTGACCGAATGAGTGCGGATAATCAGTGCCAAATCATCCTCGGTATTGTATGCCGGCAGTCCGAGCCGGTCTTGCGGCGAAACGCTGTGTGCAGACAGGAACGCGACGGGCCGCTGTCCAAGCTGCGGGTGCGCGAGCAGATAATCCGCAAGCTTGATCGCCTCGGCGCTCATGCCGATGAAGAGAACCCGCGTTGCGCCGGTGCGCACGATGAGCAGATTGAGCAATGAACGCCAGCAAAAGATAAAGATGAGTGCGAACGTGGCGATCAGTAAGAGATTGCGCCGTGGCTCGATGTTGAATGAAAGCAGATAGAAAAAAAGAACGCCGATAACGGCATTTATGACCATGACCTGTGCAAGCCGATAGAGAAAGTACTTGCTGTTTTTTGCGAAGCGCAGATCGTAAAATCCGAATGCTCCAAAAAAAATGAGCCAGATCAGAAACAGAATCGTGAATGGGAGGATATGCTGGAGTATAAGCTGCCTGTCCGGATTTGCGCCGTAGCGGAGCGCCAAGGTAAAACCAAGCGCTCCATACAGAAGCAGGAGGTCGCATATCATGAGAAACAATATCTTTTTAGTCTGCCGCTTCATAGAGTTCTTGTGTTTTTTCAAGCATAGCACGAAGCGAAAATTTTGTCCTGACGGTTTCGCGCGCTCGCGTGCCGAGTGTTGCGCGCAGTTGGGGATCTTTTGACAGCGATTCGATTGCTTCCGCGAGAGCTTTGGGGTCTTTGGACGGCGCCAGCATGCCCGTCTCGTTATGCGAAATGAGGTCTGGTATGCCGCCGACATTGCTTGCGATCACCGGGAGTCCTGCCGCCATTGCTTCCATGACTACATAAGGAAGGCCTTCTTTTACTGAAGGCAAAACAAAAATATCCATGCCTGAAAGATACGTTGCGGCATCGGGAATAAAGCCCAAGAGAAAAACAGTGTCTTCCAGATGAAGGTCGCAGATTTGCTGCTCAAGATTTTTGCGTTCTTCGCCATCGCCGATGATGAGGACTTTAATATTTGTCATTCCCGACTTGTCTCGCTGCGCGAGATCTTTATGAATCGGGAATCCAGTAGTTGTCGGTTCTGGATTCCCGCTTTCGCGGGAATGACAATGCACATGCTTGGCGGCCTCAATCAAATAATTCAGTCCTTTATTTTTGGTAAGTTCCGCAATCGTGCCAATAAGCAAAGTACCAGGTATTATTTCACGCTTTATTTTTTTTGAGAAGAACGTACGCGCTTCATTGTGCGGCAGAAAGTCAGTTTCGGTGGTGGCGTTAAAAATAAGGCGTAATTTTCGGCGAGGGATGAATTTTCTAGCTATCTCATAATCGTGATGGTTGATAAGAATGAGTCTGTCCTGAAAAAGCGCGCTGGCCCAACTTGCAAGAAAGGCCGCGGCGCGCCAAAGCAGAGGACGGTCTTCGAGAAAGCCCCATCCGTGCACGGTATATACAATTTTGAATTTTGAATTTTGAATTTTGAAATTGGAGAGAAATGCTGCGATGGCGCCGAGTCCGCCTATCTTTGAACTATTCAGATGAATAATATCCGGCTGTTCATGTCGGAACAGATCAAGGAGCGCACGAAAAGATCGGAGTTCTTTTCCGATGTGAATATCGCGGTCAAGCTCCGGAATGCGGATTGTGCGTACTCCCGCTGATTCTAATTTTTGGAACAGGAGACCGTTCCCTCCGGCGGCAACCGCACTATCAAAACGATCCGTTGGAAGATGGGTCGCAATGTCATACACATACTTTCCTGCTCCTCCCCATACGGATTTGGTGATTACAAAAAGGATTTTTTTTCTACCCATGCGCTTATTGTAACATAAGAAACGGCTCTTTGGTCATGTGCTGTGGATAACCGAGCTTGACTTTTTTCCCGGAATCTGATACATTGAGCGCATGTGAGTGTTATTGAGGAGTGATCCCTTACCGGAATTATTCCTTAAACTCCAATTTGTCCGCATAAAACCCCCGCAAGGGGGTTTTATGTATACTCCGCTCAAGAGGCACGAAAAGGGTTTTACTCCAAGCTTTGTCCTTTGTGAGTGCCAGCTTCTCGTGCCACTGGAATTGACTATGTACTCTTCATACGGAGTATAAAGGGGATTTGCCGGGGTTGCAAGCCGTGTCTGTTTCAGGATACCATAAGATTATCATATGGCTTTAGAAATAAAAGAAAATATGTTACTGGCTCCGTATACGATCTATAAGATCGGGGGACCGGCGCGATTTTTTGCAGAAGCGGCCTCGGGGGATGATATTCGCTATGCCCTTGAGTTTGCAACAAACCGTGCCTTGCCTTTTGTCATTATGGGCGCCGGATCAAATATGCTTGTTTCAGACGGCGGATTCGATGGGGTTGCAATCCGGATAAATGGGGGCGAGGTGCGCGTTGACCCGCCAGCCGACGGAGAGCGTCTTGTCTGTGATGCGGGTGTGATGATGGCGAGGGCAGTGCTGGCCGCTGCGAAAGCCGGGTTCGGCGGATTCGAATGGGGGATCGGGGTACCCGGCACCATTGGCGGATCGGTGCGCGGCAATGCCGGATGCTTCGGCGGTGAAATGAGGGATGTACTCGAGAGCGCAGAAATCTTCGATGTCTCTCAAAATTCAAAATTCAAAATTCAAAATTCTGAATGCAGCTTCGGTTACCGGGATTCTATTTTTAAGAAACACCCTGAGTGGATCATACTCTCCGCAACGTTGCGGCTGAAATCGGGAGATGCCGATGCAATTCAACAGGAGGTGCAGCGGATTACCATGGAGCGTCTTGGTAAACAGGATATCGGAACCAAGTGTTGCGGATGCATTTTTAAAAATACGGCGTGGGAACGCGAAGACACGGATAGAGAAAAATTAACAATGCAGTTTCCGGAGCTTGCGGCGTTTGTAAACCAATCGCACATCCCGACGTCGTTCCTGCTTGACCGCGCAGGCCTGAAAGGAACGCGCATGGGTAGCGCGGTCATTTCTCCCAAGCATGCAAACTTTTTTATCAACGAGGGTACGGCATCCGCCGAAGACGTGCGTAAACTGATTGAACGCGCAAAGGAAGAAGTGCATAAGAAATTCGGAGTTCTAATCGAAGAGGAAATACAGTACGTTGGATTTTAATCGTCTGCAAGCGTAACGAAAATCTCCTCCGACATGTTTGTCGGAGGAGATTTTTCGCAGTGTGCACAGAGATGTGCACATAAAGACTACCTTCTTTTCTTCGTGGTCTTCTTGGCGGTCTTCTTTGTTGCTGCTTTCTTCTTTTTTGCTGCCATAGTAAGTGGTGACGCATGTGATGTGGATTACCACATGCGTAATTATTGCTACGCAATGTCGACCTTACATACTTATCTTGCATTGCGATCTATGCGAGAGGTGCGTTTTCCAAAAAATTTTTGGAAAATTTTTGCATGCGCGGAAAAAATCCTTGCGTGCTTCTCTATTTTCAACCATGCACGCATGTATGTCAACTGTGGAAAACTTTTTTTGAAGAAAAATCACTTATCCACAATTGACCTATGATAAAAATGCGTGTAAAACTTACACAGTACCGGTT
>JACQRW010000006.1 GCA_016206285.1 Candidatus Sungiibacteriota bacterium | reverse complement strand
TTGCCGATTTTAGGAAATATACTGCTTGAGGTCCGGGAAAACACACTTACGGTGACGGCGACTAATCTTGAATATGCAATACAACTGACGGTTTCGGGCAGCGGAGGCAAAGAGGGTAAAGTAAGCGTGCCGGCAAAAATCGCCTCAGCGCTTGTACAGTCTATGGCCGGTTCTTCGCGGCACGATGATAAAATACAACTCGAAGAAAAAGGCGGCAGCGTGATTATAAAAAGCGATACGCGAGATGCCCGGCTTAATAGCATGTCTGCTGATGATTTTCCTTTAATCCCAACAATAAAAAAGAACGCTTCTTTTCAGATAAGTGGCAGTGAACTGCAAAACGGAATCGCAAGCGTGCTGCCCGCAGTTTCGCTTTCCGAATTTAAGCCGGAGCTTGCGGGTATCAACTGTAAAATCGGTTTGCGCAGCCTGCATCTTGCCGCAACCGATACGTTTCGGCTTGCTGAAAAGACAATTCCCTTATCTATGGCAAAGCAAGGAACCGGCGTGGAGGATCAGTCGCAATTCTCTTTTATTTTGCCGCAACGCATGGCAAGCGAGCTTTCTCGCATTCTTGATCCGTCCGGCCAGGATGGCGACGATCAGGTTTCCATGAGTATGGGTGAAAATCAAATATTGATCGAGCGCGAGGGCATGCGCATCGTTTCCCGGCTCATAGAAGGAAATTTTCCGGAGTACGGCGCCATTATCCCGAGCCAGTTCGAAACTACGTGTTTTCTGAAACGAACGGAACTTTTACAGGCAGTGCGCTCATCAAGCATATTTGCCTCCAAGTTGCAGGATGTGACGATCTCATTCACGGAAACCGAATGTGAAATATCTTCATCCAATCAGGAGATCGGAGAATATCACACGCGCTTTCCCATTACACTTTCCGGAAAAGCCAGCCAGGTCAGTTTTAATTATCGTTATCTTATGGACGGTCTGTCCACACTGCGCGGCGATGAAATATTTTTTGGCATGAACAACGAAACCGCCCCGGCCCTCATGCACGACCGCACCGACAACACCCTCCTCTACGTCATCATGCCGATCAGGGTTTCGTAAAATACCTGTTTTACTCTATTGATAGGAGGTGGTATACTCGTAAAAAGGGGATAGTTTTTCAAAAAGAAATATGAACGATAAACTTTCAACAATTGAAAAAATAGGAGGATGGATTTCAACGCTTCTGCTTGGAACGACCAAAGAAATAATTGTAAGAACTGATGAAAAGGTTTCCCATCTTGCTAAATCGATGGATGAAGTTAAAAAATGTATTGATGACTTCCGCACTTCAATAGCCACACACGGAGCTAATATCACCGCGTTGCAAGTGCATACTAAATATGGGGTTAGTCACAGTCCTACCGTCCCGAACGATAAAGGGAAAAAACTCCTCGAAGATTCTGGCTTCAATAGTTTTTATTCACAAATGAAACCTCAAATATTTTCATTAATGGACAGTCTTAATTTAAGAACTCTATATGACTTTGAACAAGGTGCAGAAAGAGTACTAGAGCAATTAAAAGACAATCCTGCTATGGATTTATTGAAGCAACATGCGGTAAACACTCCTGATGAACCACTAGAACTTATATTTAGGATCGCCTCGTGGGTTATTAGGGATGATTACTCCGCTCATAAGAATCCTCCCGCGTAAATCACTTCACCACAGTCACTTTCTGTTCTAGGGTCTCTTTATTTTCCATCGCGTCGTATGCGGTGATTTTTATGGTGTAATTTCCCGGAGCCAGAGGAGTAGTGAGCGGAAAGGTAAGCTGTTGGGTTATGATGGGCGCAGTTTTGGAATCAATCAATTCGTCATTGATAAACAAAGACACCTCCCGAAGCGGGAACGCGGCGTTTACGGATGTTGTAATCTGCCGTATATCTTTTAGCTGGTCAAGGTTGGGATCGGGCAATACTAAGGAAATGTTTGGATGTTTTTCGGGCGTATGCACGTCATCCGTTTCGCTTGGCACAGTTGCGGAGGGAATGCCATGCCCCAGTGTCCATGCATCAATACCGCTCTGCCAGTGGCTGTATTGAATGTCCTCGTATGGGTTTGTCGGCGGCGGGCCGAGCGGATCATCCTTATTGATCAGCCCCAAAATAGACTGTACCGGGCCAAGGCCGATCTCCTGCACCAGTTCCGGCGGGGTATATTCGGTAGCGAGTTTTTTTGAAACCGAATCTATTTTCACAAATGGGCCGCCGCGATATGCTCCCCGCAATATCGCTTTTGTCGGTTCTTTTTTCTCCGGTGCGATGAATTCTTCAGGGGGGATCTTGTCGAGGCCGTAAGCCATGAGTTTGTGCCAGATAGGTGCGGCGACCATAACCGATGCGCTGGAGTGGCGCATGGCCGTGTTGTCGCTGTTGCCGACCCACACGCCGATCACGATTGACGGCGTGTATCCGACAGTCCATGCATCGCGGTAGTCCTGCGTTGTTCCGGTTTTTGCAGCGATTTTTTTGCCCGGGAAATACAGTGAACTTGAGGGGCTGAATACCGGCACCCGGGCCTGATTGTCGGATAGCATGCTATTCATAGTTCGAGCGACCTCAGTATCAAGCACCGGGATAGCACTGTCTTTCTTTTCTTCAAGCAGATCGCCCTTTGTATTTTCGATCCGTATGACTGCGGTTCTCGGATGCAGAATGCCGTCTTGTGCAAAAACGCCGTAGGCGGATGTCATGTCGAGTAAAGTCACTTCTGCGCCTCCAAGTACCAGGGAAAGCCCATATCGGCTCGGATCGGTTAATGTGGAGATACCCATGGACTGTGCGGTTGCAATTGAATCCTTGATTCCGGCAAGATAGAGCAGTTTTACCGCCGGCACATTCAAAGACTGCGCAAGCGCCTGGCGCAGATTTACGGGGCCGCGAAATGTGCTGTCGTAGTCCTGCGGATGGTAACAATGCGTTTCAGGACCCGCAGAAGGCCCTGGGGTGCCGTCTGTGTTGCAATAGGTATTAAACTCCGTAAACACATCGAATAAAACCGTCTCGGGCGTGAATCCTTTTTTCAGAGCGGTTGCGTATACAAAGGGTTTAAAGGAAGACCCTGGCTGGCGGGAGCGTGTGGCAATATTGACGTGCGGATCAAGCCGGCAGTTTACCCCTGGCTTGCATCCGTTCGGCTTTGGCGTGCTCCAATAATCTGCGGAACCCGCCATTGCCAAAATGTCTCCTGTTTTGGGATTGATAACCACTGCGGCTGCGTTGGCTGCCCCGGCCTGTTTTTCATTGAGCTCCGCGCTTTCTTTGATGATCTTTTCTGCGGCATTCTGCATATCCACATCCAGTGTGGTGATTACTTTAAAGCCGCTTTGTTCAACCGCATTTTCCCCGTACTTTTCCTGCAAATACTCGCGCACATACATGACAAAGTGCGGAGCGATCAGTCCTTGCCGCGGAGGTATGACCATAACAACAGCATTTTTTGCCGCAGTGGCCTCTTCTTTGGTTGCGAATCCGGCTTCCATCATCCGGTCCAGAACATAATTTCTTCTGTTGGCTAATTCGTCCTGATGCGAGCCGTACGGAGAAAGGCGCGTAGGCGCGTTGGGAAGCGCTGCAAGCGTGGCCGCCTCCGCAAGCGTGAGTTCCGATGCTTGTTTGCCGAAAAAAGTTTGCGCTGCGGCGGAAATGCCGTACGCGTTTGACCCGTAGGGGATCTGGTTCAGATACATGCTCAGAATTTCATCTTTGGAATACTTGCGTTCAAGCAAGATTGCAAGTATGGCTTCTTTGATCTTGCGCGAAATGGTACGCTCGTCCGAGAGCAGCGCTTTTTTCACCAGCTGCTGGGTAATGGTGGATCCTCCGGGTCCGGCCTGGCGGTTGCGTATATAACCAATGACCGCTCGCGCAAAACCGCGCAGATCAATGCCGGTGTGCTGGTAAAAGCGGGCATCTTCCGCTGCGAGCGTGGCGTGTATGAGATTTGACGGTATTTGTTCAAAAGGAATAATCGTGCGTTTTTCCTCTCCGTGAATGTCATAGAGCAATATCTTGCCTGTGCGGTCGTAAATCTTGGTTGATTCCGCAACCGCCCGCTCCGAAATCCGCTCCGGATTAGGCAGATTTCTGCTCAACCAAAAAGCGCTCACTGCAGTCGTAATCAATCCGGCAAAAAAAAGCACCAAAATAAAAAATCCGATCCGTACGAGCCATTTTTTCATTCGTGAACGTTTTTTCATGCTAAAGATTCAGTCCTTAAGGAGTCCGAGCGTTGAACGCTATTACGTTCTCTATACTATCTGCATTAGACCAGAAAATATAAGAGTGGTCAACCGCTGGTTGCCGACATATGACATAAAAATATAAAAAGTCAATATATAGTGTAGCCTTATCTATGCTATAATATTGAGCGAAGATTGATTATACGTAGTATCATTCAGGCATGAAAACTACCAAACATAATAGAGAAAAACTCACGCTTCAATCCGGCATCTTTACCCGCGGGGTGGATGATATTATTACCAAGGATGAGTTGGAGAAACTTTTGGCTTCAAAAAAACAGCTGCGGATCAAACTGGGGATAGACGCGACATCGTCTGATCTGCATATCGGGCACGCGGTGCCGCTGTGGAAGATACGGGCGTTGCAGGATGCGGGCCACAAGGCTGTGATTATTTTGGGAGAATTTACCACGCGCATCGGGGACCCGACCGGCAAGGATGCCGCGCGGCCGGTGTTGACCGCCGAAGTAATCCGGCGCAATGTCGCGGCGTTGAAAAAGCAGCTTGGCTCGATTTTACTGACTGACAAAACACATTTTGAATTCCGTTCCAATGCCGAGTGGCACGGCAAGATGAAAGAGTGGGATTTTCTCAATCTGTGCGCCATGGTCACGCACAGTCGCCTGATCGAACGCGATATGTTTCAGGAGCGGATAAAAAAGGGAAAAGAAATCGCCATGACGGAATTACTCTATCCGCTGCTGCAGGGGTATGATTCGGTGGCGATCAAAAGCGATATCACCATCATCGGATCGGATCAGCTGTTCAACGAACATTTTGGACGGTTTTTTCAGGAAAAATTCGGTCAGCCGCCGCAGGCGATTGTAACTCTGAAAATATTGCCCGGACTTGATGGCGGGCCGAAGATGTCCAAGTCGCTTGGTAATTACATCGGCCTCAACGACACGCCTGCTGATAAATTCGGCAAGGCCATGCGTTTGCTCGATTCGCTTATTATCCCGTACTTGGAAGTGTATACCGATATGCCGACTGAGCAGATTGCCAGGATCGGAGCGGAGCTAAAAGGCGGCATGAATCCGCGCGATGCCAAACTTATTTTTGCCGAGACGCTGGTGGAGCGCTACCACGGCGAGCAGGCAGCGATCAAAGCCCGCGAGCAATTCCTTGCCGTGTTCTCCAAAAAAGAACTTCCGGAAGAGATCAAAGAAATGAAAGTCAATTCGGACAATATAATCGAGATACTGTTTGAAACCGGGTTTGCTACCTCGAAAGGGGATGCCCGGCGGCTCCTGAAGCAGGGCGGGGTTGAAGTAGACGGCAAACGAATTGATGAGAAGACTATAAAAATTGAGAAGAAGAACGGCATAATTTTCCGCGTAGGCAAACGAAAGATCGCAAAACTGCTGTTTTAATTGAATTCTATAATCCAGAGCCTGTGACGATCGTCTCATTTACTGGATTATAGAATTATAAAAGTGAGCATAATAAAAACCCCGGCTGATCGGGGTTTTTATAGCAAACAAGAAACTTAAAATCCTTCTTCTTCGGTTTCGGTGTCATCCCCATCTTCTTCATCGCCTTCGGTCAGAAGTTCTGCCTCATCATCTTCGTCCATATCATCTTCATTGGTGATATGTGTTTGTGCATCGTAATCCATAAAACGTTCTTCTTGAATTTAATGCAAATGTTCGAGCTTGACTCGATTGTCCTCTTCGACCTTTTTATGCGTTCAGACCTGCCGGTCGGCAGGTGGGTATTTTGTGTATACGTTTCTAAATTCTTTGAGATAGCAGGCATACGCGACGGCAATGGCGTCAAACATGTCGTCCTGCGTCTTAAGCTTTGCCGTATCCGGCAGAACCAGACGGAGCATTTTCTCCACTTGGGCCTTATCAGCCGAGCCGTCTCCCGTAACAATCTTTTTTATCTCCAGCGGAGTATACTCGAAGACTGTAATCCCTGCAAGAGCTGCTGTCAAGAGGATCGCCCCGCGGCTTTCACTTACGGCCAGTGCGGTTTTAGTGTTTTTGGCAAAGAAAAGTTTTTCAATGGCGAGTGTTTCCGGCTTCCATTCTTCAACTGATTTTTTAATGCTGGTATGAAGTACGAGGAGGCGGTCTACCGGGGCTATGCGCTCCAGCCGTAATACTCCCGCATGCAGGAGGCGCGGAGGATTGCCGGTTTCAAAAATACTGTAGCCGATGGACGAGGTCCCGGGATCAATGCCCAAGATAACCATAAAACTATAAACATAGAACGTAGCACAATAAATTTACTTCTTGTTTTAAGTTCTACGTTTTATGTTCTATTGTTGATATTCGTATACACTTCCTGCACGTCGTCGTGTTCGGAAATAGCGTCGAGCAGTGTTTCGAGCGAAGCCGGAAGTTCTGATAGGGAAAGCGGGGAGCGCGACTTGTAGTCGTGCCCGGATTGGATTATGCGGACGCCGAGTTTTTTAAGCTCTTTCCGGACATGTGCAAGGTCGGAAAACAAAACTTCGACTATTGTCGCATCTTCATGGCAGGCAATATCCGAAGCGCCGGCTCCGATCAGTGCCAGTTCAAAGTCTTCTTGGTTGGCATATAGAGTATTTGTCCGGCTGACTTCAATAATGCCGATTTTTTCAAAGTTCCAAAGTAAACTTCCCGGCTCCGCAAGGCGCGCATCATGCTTACTCAACAGATGCTTGATCTCATTGAATGTGCGGTTCTTGTTGTCGGTAATGCCTTCAATCAGTATGGCCACCCCTCCGGGCGCGGATGCTTCATACAGAAATTCAAAAAGTTCGGAGCCGTCTCCGTGTCCGGCTGCTTTTGCCACGGCGCGGTCTATATTATCCTTTGGCAGCCCGATGGATCGCGCGCGTTCAATCGCAGCTTTCAGTCGGATATTCATCTCCGGATTGGGGTCGCCTGTTTTTGCTGCGATCGCGATCTCACGCACCATTTTTGAGAAAAGAGTGCCTTTCTTGGCATCGGTGATCGCCTTCTTATGTTTTATCTGTGCCCATTTATTGTGGCCTGACATAGCGCGTGTCTATATGGTGGTTTTTTGTGTTGCTTCAAATTGCTGATGCGCATAATTAAGAATCGCGTCTTTCACTGCCGCAAGATGCGGGATCTCATCTATGGTGAATTCACGCTCGCCTGCGGTTTGTATTTTGATCGTGCCAAACCCGAGCATGGTTTGAACGATCCCGTGTACTTCTACTGTTACGTCCTGAACGCTCGCGATCGGTATTTCTGAAACCTCGCGGCTGAAAAGCCCCCGTTGCTCCACGTCAATAATCCGTTTCTCGGTTACGATCCACATATCAAGATAGTAGTCCATCCATGAGAAAAAGGCGAATAGTGCCACCATCATCAGGTATATGGCAAGTCCCAGCCCTGTAGCGGCGGATGCCAGATCAGGGTCAAGCCGGTCGGTCAGAAAGGGGAGCAGCAATAATGCTGCGGCAAGCAATATGATTAAAAAAACAATACCCAGCACGGTGCGCGCGACCACAAACCAATGCTTGTGAAGCAGGAGCACCATATGTTCGTTTTCATGAAGCTGGATCATAAAGCAAATGTATCATTTCCTATAAAAATTTACCGGGGAAGCCGGAAAAGAAATATAAGTCCTATAATCCACAGCAAGCCGGATACGACCATAAAAACCGTTGAAATGATATACGAAGAGGTGCGGCCCGGAAGGCTGAATGTACGCAAATGATAGATGATTGAACCTGCAATGGCGAGGTATGCCATCGAGAAAAGCGCAAATGCTCCGGCTGCAAGGTAGAAGATGGGGATGGGAAGAGAAAGAGTCATTTGTTGCTTATTGTCATTAAGTCAATAAAGTTTGTTGTTGCTGTGTCGCAATGCCAAGATGGCTGTATGCTCGTTCGGTGGCGACTCTGCCGCGGGAGGTGCGCTCCAGCAGACCCAGCTGCATCAGGTACGGTTCATATACCTCCTCAAGCGTATCCGTGTCTTCGGATGCGGCGGCAGCAATGGACTGGATACCTACGGGGCCGCCATTGAATTTTGTGATGATGATCTCAAGAATATTTCGGTCCATGGGATCAAGTCCTTGTTCGTCGATTTCCATGAGCGCCAGCGCGGCTTTGGCAATGTGGTCGGTGATTATTGATTTTATTGGAGTCTCGTTTGATATGCGGCCGTCTGCCATGTCGGGGTGCACGTCTGCATAATCACGGGCGCGCTTCAGCAGGCGGTTTGCCACGCGCGGTGTAAAGCGGGCTGCTGCCGCAAGACGAACAACCGCAGCGGGCTCGACAATAACATCAAGCAACGCGGCGGAGCGCAAGATAATTTTTTGAATGTCTTCGCCGGTATAAAAATCAAGGCGGAACGAAGCGCCAAAGCGGGACCGCAGCGGTCCGGAAAGCAATCCGGGGCGCGTTGTGGCGGCAACAAGCATAAAAGGAGGGAGCTCAAGCTGGATGGTGCGCGCTGAGGGGCCTTTGCCTACAATAATATCGAGCGTGCGTGATTCCATGGCAGGGTAGAGCACTTCTTCAATGAGCTTATTCATCCGGTGGATTTCGTCAATGAAAAGGATATCGTTGGGCATCAAATTGGTGAGGATAGATGCAAGATCGCCCACGCGTTCAATTGCCGGGCCCGAAGTAACGCGGATATTCGTATTCATCTCGCGCGCAACCAAATGCGCGAGCGAAGTCTTGCCAAGTCCTGCCGGACCGCTAAAGAGGATATGTTCGCCGGGCTCGCTGCGTTTTTTTGCCGCATCAAGGAGAATTTTCAAGTTTTTTTTCACATGCGGCTGTCCGATGTACTCATCCCAGTGCTTTGGACGCAGTGCCGCGTCAATGCCGCCTTCATGATGCTCTTTTTCAGCTGCTTTTGTGGTTGCCGGGGGGATCATAGGAGAGGTTGACAAGAGTCAATTATTTTGTTATACTGCCATTACTGAGGGGCATGTTCCCTTCTTTTACTTTATCTTGTTACTTCACTTGCTTTTATAGTATGTTTCTCATAATCTTCTCGTCTGAGGTCGTGGGCAAATAGGGCTCAATTTCCAAGTTTGTTGCCTTAAGGGGATTTTTGAACCAGGGCTTTCTGGTTGTTCTGCTTTACTGTGGAAATGTGCTGGGGTGTTTCTGGGGGAAATCCTGGTCTCCGTGTTCCCAAGCCGGAGTGATTGCCCACGACCTCATACGGGAAGAACATATAGAACTTAAAACGTAGAACATAAAACGGGTAGTAGTTTTTCTTGTTTTACGTTTTTTGTTTTATCGTTTCTCTCTTTACCCTACTATTCGGTCCCGTTCAGCAAAGTCGGTCATACCGGCAAGAATTTTGAGCAGGCCGTCCTGTGCCATCGTAATCTGCCCTTGCTTGTGTCCGGCGCGGACAAGATCGAATTCCGAAACATTGCCTTTCAAAATCAGATTTTGCACCTCTTCATTGTTTAAAATAATTTCATACACGCCGATCCTGCCTTTATATTTCATGCCGCTGCAGAACGTGCAGCCTTGCGTTGACGGTTCGAATATGTTCCATGTTTCCGGTGTTGGAATCGGAACTCCGGCAGGAAACTCCGCGAGCTCCTTTTGTATGCGTTCGGACAGTTCCGGAGTAAGCGGACTGGCAATGCGGCAATGACTACACAGCTGTCGAACAAGGCGTTGCGCCATGGTGACGCGCAGCGCCGCGGCAATGCTGTCGAGCCGTACGCCAAGAGCAATCAGGCGGGGAATGGCGCCAGCGGCGTTGTTGGTGTGCAGGGTTGAGAAGACCAGATGGCCGGTCTGTGCCGCGTTGGTTGCGGTCTCGGCTGTGGGCGTATCACGGATCTCGCCGACCAGGATCACGTCGGGGTCCTGGCGCACGATGGCGCGCAGGCCATTGGCGAAATCATATCCTTTTTCCACGTCGATCTGCGTCTGCTCGATGCCGGTAAGATGGTATTCGATCGGGTCCTCAAGCGTGATGATTTTGATCTCGGGCGTGTGTATTTTTTTCAGAAACGTATACAGCGTGGTGGTTTTCCCGGAGCCGGTCGGGCCGGTGTTGAGGATCATGCCGTTGGGCCGGGCGAGTTCCGCTGCCATGAGCGTGATGATCCACGGTTGCATGCCAAGATCCTCAAACCCCACGTTTATGGATTTCGGATCCAAGATGCGCATGACTGCGTTTTCTCCGTTTGGTCCGGGGAGCGTTGAAACGCGAACCTCGATATTGTTCATTTCTTGGCTGGCTTCCATTGTCTCGGTTTGAGCTCCTGTCTTGCGCGGTATGCGTATGGTGAATCTGCCGTCCTGTGCCCGGTCGTGCACATTCAGCTTGAGTTCGGAAATCAGTTTGATGCGCGACAGGAGAAAGGTGTACAGCTTAGTCGGGAGCATAGATACATCGTGCAGCACGCCGTCCAGCCTGAAGCGGAGTCGTGCGGCATCTTGCTGCGGTTCAAGGTGCATGTCCGAGGCATCCACCGCAAGCGCACCGGCAAGGATAATTTCCAGAGCATCCGAGGTGCGGCCGTAAAATGTTTTTTCCACCCGGTCTTTGATTGCGGCAAGGTCTTGTATCTCTTCCTGCAAGGCAGCAATTTTTTCTTCCGATACCCTGATTGCTCCGGACTCGTGGACTTCCTGCTGTGATGTCTTTTGATATGCTTCCAGGGCATGTTGCATACTGTGCGCTGAAACAAGGAACAGTTCGTAAGCGTAGCGGTCTCGCGTGAGCGCATTGAGTGCGGTTTGAGTTTCCTCTTTTTTAGGATTGCGTATGGCGATTTTGAGGCGTTTGCCGGATGCGTTGAAGATTACCATCTCGGCGCGCCGCGCCCGGTCCTCGGAAATGATGCCGACGGCATCCAGATCTATCGGAAAAGCGGACAAGTCTATATAGGAAATTTCATAGCGGTCTGCAAGCATGCGCACGCTGTCTTCTTCTTCCTTGCGGCGAAGGAGCTCAAGGCGATGTTCTTGTTTTTCTTCCTGAAATTGGGACATAAAGGTCACATAACACGAAACACATAGAACGAAGAACAAAAATAAATTGAATTATTTGTGTTACGTTTTACGTGTATCGTTCTACGTGTATTATATGTCAAAGTGCGGTCCGAATCAATGCGTGCACATGATCTTCTGCCTCGCGGAATGACGGGAATGAGGCAGTCAGTAAAATTCCGCCATGTTGTCCGTAGAGCGTTGTTTCTTCCTTGCTCCCGATGGCATCAAGTATCCGCCGGTCTCCCACAAGCAGTATGCGGATCAGATCCGCGGAGTGGTTTTCCTGCGCATTGCCGGGCTCTTGCCATAAAAGCGCCGTGATCCTGCTTTGGGGCAGCGTGAGCCGGATCGAATCAAGCACCGTCGGTATGTCATCTGGAGTGCGGTTTGTCTTGGTAAAATCTTCGCTGGTGAGAAATGACCAAAGTATGTCGTTTTCTTCGTCGTATTTGGAACGTACCGATGCCCGTGCACATAATTGCGCAAGACCCAACGGTGTACTTTGATTCTGCTTGTCTCCTTGTTGGTAGGCACGGTCTACTGGTTCGCCTCGCTGGAGCTCCGGCGAAGCGGGCAGGCCAGCAAGCTTTTGTGCATCAGCATGCCGGGCACCGATCCGTATCAGCTCGGAAACGGCGGCAAATGTATCCGCAGTCGTATGTGGCGCAGTAAGTTTTTGGGTTGCGGAAAGAATTCCCGCCAGCAGCAATGTGCCGATATCAGCAGACGGGCGGTTTGCCGGGTCTGACGGGTTCGAGAACATCTGCCAAACCAGCTCAGAGCGCGATGCCCGGCTTGCATCCACAATATTTGCTTCGCCGTAGCGCATGTTTGCGTCTCCGATATCGATATTGATCAACTTATTTTCCGTGAAGAAGTCGGGCGGAAAGTCCGCCATGTTGGAAAGGTGTTCAATATTCGGCACGCCGATCGCGATCAGACAGTCGCATTTGATCGTGCCTTCGCGAAACGAAACCTGTGCCGCATCCAACGGTAAAAGCTTGGGTGTCAGTATAATATCAATGCGGTTCAGATCATCCGCCTTTTCATACCGCAGCTGGGAGATAGGCGCGTGCGACGTGTCTACCGAGATAATAAATTCTTTGAGCAGCGGCGTAGGCGCAGCAAGCTTTGGAAATACGATTTTGTCTGTATGTGCCGGAAGTACTGCCGGCGAGAGCAGTCCGGCAACTTTCTGGCTTGTTGCGATCGAGGAGATGAGCGCCTCTGCCGCCGCGAGTGTGTCAAAATCAGGCTGCTCCGGCAGCAGTATGCCGAACGAAGAAGACTGGTCTATCAATTCCGTGGCTTTTTTCAGGTCTTCCTGGTTCATAGGAGAGTGGCTAAAAACTTAATTGCTCAATTCGTAGCGCGTCTTGCCTTTGCCGTCAAATGGCACAGGTGTGGATAACCTTTTGGCTATTTGACTATCATAATTTTTTATGGTACTTATGCCATATTGTTTTGCTTCTTTTACATACAAAAGAAAGGACGTTATCATGACGCATTTTTTCTGGAGAATACGCGCTTATCTCGCGAACAGCACGGAGCTCTTGATTAAAATATTCATTGCCGGGCTTTTGTTATCGGGACTTACTTTAATTGGAACCGGATGTTATGCGGAGAGTCACAGTTGTATTGCAGTAGGAAGTGACGCATGTGAGAATTTTCGTCATGGTATACCGTATTACAACAGGAGTCTCTATGGCAGTTCTATGTATTATCTGCAGATGCGCGGTCCGACTGTCTATTCAGGAAACGGGAGGTAGATATGAAAAAACTGTCTTTGATTATTAGTTTGTGTATTTTTGGATGCACACCGGAATTATCCCAGCAATTTGAAAACGCAGCCCGTCTTGCGTGGGTGGATTATGGCCGGGTAGAGAGTGCTCCTCCGAGCGGGCAGTGTTCATTGTCGCCGATCAATTGGCGCGGTGAGCGTGTTGCCCTGCTGCTGGTTCTCCGGCGCGACATGTTGGGTGACTTTTCCGAAGAAATGCAACACCATATCATGAGGCAGTTTAATACTCGACTTGTCCAACGGGGAGCAGTTATGGCGGATTTATCTTCGGCTACGTATCAGATGCGGGTGTCTCCGTTTATACGAGGTGAGCTGGCCATTTTTCAAATTACTGTTTTAGACAGCTTCAAAAGACCTGTGGCGTACAATCTTACGAAGCACCATCTTGCAACGTCGTGGTCTGGTCTGACAGAACGCGTACAGGGTGAACTTATTGGGACGATGGCACTCAATGCATTTGTTCGGTTGTGTGTTGGCTCGCCTTCGTGGCAATGGTAGGGAGGGTATGTATGAAAATCGGCTCTCTTTTTTTAGTACTCTTGCTTTTGTCCGCGTGTTCTTATGGCGGAGGAGCGCGGCTGAATTCCGCCTACCGGGGTGTTCCGTATCAGGTGGAGTACGGACATCAAGTTATCCCATATTACTTACCTGATTATTACGGCAGACAGGACGAATGGGTCGTGCCCGGTCTGGAATATCATTTTGAACGCGGCGGCGGCGGAGTGTACCATCAGGGCGGATGCTATTCTCTCCGCGGATGGGAATATAACCGCAGAGGATATCCGCAGTTGATTCCTCCCGGAGCAAAAATTGGAAATTGTCGGTAATGTATCCGCATCAGGCCTCGAGCTTGGTGCGGGTTTAAATTTGTCCGCTCTCGAAATTTTTTCATAAATGCCGTATGGTTATATGCATGGCAATCATTACCACCAAACACTGGAAAGAAACGCAAAAAGTGGCGGCGTTGCTCGCATCCGAAGTGCGGGGGGTTGAGACGACTCACGCGCTGGTGATCGCGCTCAATGGCGAGCTAGGGGCCGGCAAGACTACGTTTACGCAGGGGTTTTGCCGGGCATTCGGAGTAAGAGAAAATGTGACCAGTCCCACTTTTGTACTCATGAAAACCTACCAATTGCGCCCGGTACAAAATAACCGGCACTTCAGGCACTTGGTGCATATTGACTGCTACCGCATTGAAGATGCTGTTGAATTGCTGCATCTGGGGCTGGATGATATACTCGCAGACCCGGATGCGATTGTACTTATCGAGTGGGCAAACCGGATCAAAAATATTTTGCCGGATGATGCGATCGTACTCGAACTCGGCCACGGAGAAAAACCGAACGAGCGGACCATTGAAATTCAGGTGGATATAACGGCTTGAGTTTTTATGTTTTTGCCGATATGATAGGTACATCGCTCTGCGCGATTTTTCTTTTTTATGCAAAGATTACGAGGATATGCGGTGTACAATGCCGGTCGATGTGGGCCTCTGTGCAAGGGGCTGTTTTTAATATGGCTGTTTTTTATTTTGTTTGGCGCAGATGTGTTGTTTGCGCATGCGGCAAAGCGCCTTGTTCTTCCAAAACCAAAACCCGTAAAAGCTGTTATGCGGAAAGCGCCGGCAGTATTGGCAAAACCAGCGGCAGTAAAAAAACCGCCGCAGACATTTGCGTATACGCTGGCGTACGGATCGCGCAATAAAACCGAAGTCATGCGCGTGCAAAAATTTCTTGCAGCGCAGGGATTATTTTTTGGCCCCATAAGCGGCAACTATTTAAGCCAGACCGCGGCGGCAGTACGGGCATTTCAAAAACGCGAACGCCTGCCAACTTCGGGTGTATGGCAGATCCGGACGCAAACTCGCGCCAATGCCCTTGCTGCAGTTCCTGTTCGCATGATAACGCCGGGGCCAAGCGTTATGCTGCCAGGACCGACCATACAGACTTCAGCGCCGCCACTGGCTACTCCTGGGCCGGTTGCGTCTGTACCGAAACAACAATTATTTGCAGCTTTGCCACTCGCGCTTGCACCTGTTGTTGCAGCATCCGGAATTGGCGGCGGGGGCGGCAGCGCCGGCGCGCCGGCAATAGTACAAACACCGGTTCCGGCAGCACGAGTGCCGGCTTCATCATCCACACCGCCAGCACCAATACCGCCTTCTCCTCTGCCGCACACTCCCGCTCCCGTGCCGTCCCCGGTTCCTGTTCAGGTACCTGTACCTGTACCTGTACCTCCTCTTCCCTCTCCTAAACCTATTTCGCTTTCTCCGATGCTGTCTCCCGTCCCTGTCCCAATGCCTGCGCCTCCTGTTCCTCCCCCTATGCCTGTTCCGGTTCCGCCGCCGGCACCGCAGCCGGTGATTATTTTTTCTGTAGCCGCAACTGCGCAGAGCGTGATCGCAAAAATAGACTGGCAGACAAATATTCCCACGGAATCAAAAGTATTTGTGTCATCAGAAAACGGCGAGCAGCAAGTGGAACAATCGCGCTCCGGTCTTTCAACCAGGCACTTTGCGTGGATTGAAAACCTGACTCCGGAAACCCCCTATGCTTTTGAGATAGAAGCAATAGCGGACAAAGCGCGTGTTGCAAAATCCAGCGGGCGGTTTGCCACATCGCCGGCACCGGCCGCAGTCGAAACGATTTTTAGCCTGCAGCCCCGCGAGCCGGATAATAAAGGCACCACCACATCAAAACAGTGCTTTGATGATCTTGCTATGAGCAGCTCAACCGTACGGGTTGCTGGTGTGAGCTTTCAGGCGCCTGCAAGCAGCGTATATATTGATACGGTCAAATTTAAGCTGACCGGCAGTGCGCGCTACGGCATCGATTTTTCCAACATTTCCGTGGTTGATGCATCCGGCCAACGCGCCGTTGCGGAATTTCAAAACAGCGGTTTTCGTGCGGCTTTGCCGCCGATCAAAAACGGCAGCACGCTTTTATTTATGCTTGATACCGCGCCTTCAAGCGAGGGCAAAACCATTGCTTTGGTGATTGAAAGTCCCCAGGACATTACCTTTCGGAGAATAAACTACAGCAGGACCACATTTGCATACGGGCCTGCAGCGCTTACCGCTTTTCCGCTTATTGGCCGGAAAAATCTTTTCGTTCCCGATACAGCCAAACCAAAAGAAGAGTATATCAAGCAGTATTGCCAGTAAAAAATTTGTGATACTATGGAAAACACTATGGATACGTCATCATCATGTTTTTTTCTCTCTCCGAAAGCATGGAGCGATACAAGCAATAATCTCGGATACTCCCTTCTCGACAGCGGAGAGGGGATGAAGCTTGAACGTTTTGGCGCGCATACGCTCGTGCGTCCCGAACTGAGCGCAATCTGGCACCCCGCCCTTTCCAAAGACCAATGGGATGCTGCGGACGGAATTTTTCACGGAGGCGGAGAGGACGAAGAACAAGACCGCGGCAAGGGCTGGCAATTCAAAAAAGATATTGAACCCCGCTGGCACATGCAGTGGCAACACGTGGTGAGCGATTTATCCCGAGCTATGTCGAGGGAAGCCGAACCGGATATTACATTTTTTGTCGAGCCGACTCCGTTCCGCCATGTAGGGGTATTTCCGGAGCAGGCAAGCCAATGGGAGTGGATTTCCGGGAAAATTAAAAAAGAAAATCGGCCCGTAAAAGTTCTGAATCTTTTTGGCTATACCGGCATTGCTTCATTGGTAGCAGCTGCAGCAGGCGCGGAAGTTACGCACGTGGATGCGTCCAAAAAAATAATCGCATGGGCAAGAGAGAACCAAAAACTTTCCAGACTTGAAGACCGCCCGATCCGCTGGATTGTTGACGATGCCCTCAAATTCGTAAAGCGCGAAGTGCGCCGCGGAGCAACATATGACGGCTTTATCATAGACCCCCCGAAATTCGGCCGCGGCCCCAAAGGCGAAATCTGGCATATCTACGAACACCTCCCCATGCTCCTCGATGAATGCCAAAAACTTTTTTCCGATAATGTATTGTTTATAAACCTCACCTGCTACGCCATCCGCATCACTCCCTTGAGTCTCCGCTATGCTTTGGAAGAGCGTCTGACTGATCGACGTGGTACTATTGAGCAAGGGGAGCTTACACTTCACGAACAATCCGCAAACCGGCTCCTGCCACAAGCCGTATGCGCAAGGTGGAGTGCTTAGAATAGAGAGTTTGTATACATCTCTTGACTTGATATATACAAACTACTATACTTTGTATACATCTATATAAGGATGTAAACAAACTATGGAATTAGTACCAATTGGCGTAAATAAGCTTCAGAGAGAAGGTTTCAAGGCCTTTATCCCCAGTCCCTTTCCGCCAAAAGGGGGTTTTGAATTTGACTCTCAGATTATAAAGAAAGGGAGTGAAGCGACTCGGTTGCTTGGGAAACTCGATGGTATCACCAAGCTTCTGCCGGATGCGGATTTCTTTCTCTTGATGTATCTGCGAAAAGACGCCACCTCATCAAGTCAGATCGAAGGAACAATGGCGACTATGGTTGATGCGATTGAAGCAGAGATGAAAGTAAATACCAATGTTCCAGATGACGTCGATGACATTCTCCACTATATTCGCGCTCTTCATTATGGAATGAAGCGTGTCACTGATGACAACTTTCCTCTTACTCTTCGTTTTGTACGTGAACTGCATAAGCAGTTGATGGATAAAGCGAGAACGACTCATCATTCATACCCGGGCGAGTTTCGGAGGACACAAAACTGGATTGGTGGGAGAACTCCCATGAATGCAAAATTTGTGCCGCCGCCGGTCGAGGAGATGCATACAGCGCTTGATGACCTTGAAAGATTTATCCATAAACAAGATTCTCTGCTGGATGTTATCAAAGCCGGTCTGATTCATGCACAGTTTGAAACCATCCACCCATTTACGGACGGTAATGGCCGTACCGGACGCATGCTGGTCACATTCTATCTCTGGAAGGCGGGACTCTTAGAAAAGCCGGTACTGTTTTTATCCTCGTTCTTTCGGAAACATCAGATGCTTTACTACCAACGACTTTTCGGATACCAGAGCGAGCACGGCAACGTAGCGGAATGGATGGACTTCTTTCTTGATGGCGTGATTGAGATTGCGAATGAAGCAATTGATATTGTCGAGAAAATCACAGCACTACGGGAAGAGGACGTATTAAAGATCCAAAAACTAGGCAAGCGCGCTTCGGAGAGTGCTGCAATGGTATTGCCTAAGTTGTATGCACAACCAATTGTAAACGTGGCGGCCATTCAAAAATGGACCGGCTTTACCCGTGCCGGAGCACAAACAGTCGTTAATCGATTTATTGAAATGGGCATTCTCACTCCTAAAAACAAAGATAGAAAGTACGGCCAGTCATACATCTATCGCAAATATGTAGACATTTTTTCCGAATGAATTTCTTCACCCGCTACATCGCATGGCAATGGGGCGTGCCAAAGAAAGAGGGGAGGAAGTGAATAAAACCAAAACCGCCCGCATCGGAGCACTACTCGAAAACTACCAAACCAATTGCATGTACTCCTGCATTGAATTCAAGGGAGTGGATTGTGTGAATAGCACCAGATCCAGTCATGAAAATTCTTACGAAGGTGGAGGTAAACAATGGTCTTATTTTTCGGTTTCCCAAAGATGAGGAGGCGGATTTTGGGGTAGAGGTGAAGGTTTTGGATGCGCTGAGGGGGAAGATCTCGGTGGGGATTGGAAAGTGGAGGGATGAGATGGATTTGTTCTTGCGGATAACAAGGAAAAAATCAAAATATCCCTTACTTAAAGGCTAATAGAGGATATTAGTCTTCTTGTAAATATATATTGACAAGTATAGGATCTAAAAGCGAGGATTATTAATCTAAAAAACATTACACTATGGCGCGAGTAAGTACCTATTTAAATTTTACGCGAGAGACGGAGGAGGCGTTTGAATTTTATAAGTCTATATTCGGAGGTGAGTTTACGAATGGGATTTCCCGATTTTCCGAGGTGCCGGCGCAGGAGGGTGCGCCTGCGATGAGCGAGCAGGACAAGAACCTGGTCATGCATGTGGAGCTGCCGATACTGGGTGGGCATGTGCTTATGGGTACGGATGCTCCGCAGTCCATGGGGTTTACCGTGATACGGGGAAATAGCACATATATCAATCTTGAACCGGATACGCGGGCTGAGACAGACCGGCTGTTTGCCGCACTTTCCGCGGGCGGTAAGACGGAAATGAATCTGCAAGAAATGTTTTGGGGAGGATATTTTGGATCATGCACGGATAAGTACGGCGTGCAGTGGATGTTTAATTGCGCGAGTAAGATTTAAGTGATACGGAATGGGCGGAACGTGCGTTGTAATGATTGATGAGACCACGAAAGAAAAAGATTTTAATCACGGGCGGAGCCGGGTTTATCGGATCTCATTTGGTTGCGGGGCTTTTGAAACGGGGAGATTGCGAAGTGTATTCTCTGGATAATTATTCGACAGGAAAAGAGGAGAATCATATCGCGGGTGCGGCATATGCGCGCGGAGATACGCGCGATATTGAACGGCTGATTACGATCAAGCCGGATGTGGTGTTTCATCTGGGAGAATATTCGCGGGTGGAGAAAAGTTTTGACGATATGGAACGGGTGTGGGAGTCCAATGCAGCGGGCACGTTTCGTGTACTCGAATTTTGCAGGAAGCGCGGTATAAAGATGGTCTATGCCGGATCAAGCACGAAGTTCGGGGATGGGGGGCTTGGGCGCGATCAAAGCCCGTATGCGTGGACCAAGGCGAGCAATACGGATCTGGTGCGCAATTACGGATCGTGGTTTGGATTGCCGTATGCAATCACCTACTTTTATAATGTGTACGGACCCCGGGAAATATCAACCGGGCCGTATGCCACGGTGATCGGAATTTTCAAGGAGCAGTACCGTGCCGGAAAGCCGCTGACGGTGGTATCGCCGGGCACGCAGGTGCGCAATTTCACGCACGTGGACGACATTGTGGCCGGGTTGATCGCGGTGGGAGATGCGGGGGAGGGGGATGAGTACGGGCTTGGTGCGGAGGCGAGCTATAGCATTTTGGATGTGGCGCAGATGTTTGGCGCGCCGATAACGATGTTGCCGGAACGCAAGGGCAATCGCATGTCCGCGAGTGTGAACACCGCCAGGGCGCGGCATGAGTTTGGCTGGACCGCACGCCGCGCGCTTGAAGATCACATTAAAGAATTTGTACATGCAGTGCATCGTTGAAGCCGCTTGCCCCATGAGAAATTTTATACCGTTTGCTATTTCTAACGGGGCTTGCTGAACGCTCTCTATATCTTTACTATGGATGTAAGTATAAACAAAAGCTCTTTTAAGGAGGAAAAAATATGCAATTTGGCACAAAATGGAAGCCGGAAGAATGCACGTATTGCCCGAAGCTGATAGAGAAGCCTGAGGATGGGGCGTTGGACGGCGGTAAATGGTGTCATCGCATATGTCTGAAGGATCAACAAGCGCTTTATCGGAAAAAAGACGAAGTCGTTTTGTGGCCATAGGTAAAAGACAAGAGGACTCGCGCGGGTCCTCGATTTCTATGAAAAAAATAGTACTCATTGATTCGCATGCGATTATTCATCGGGCGTTCCATGCTCTGCCGCCGCTGACGGCAAACGGAGGAGAGCCGGTGAACGCGGTGTACGGATTCGCATCCATCTTGCTGCGGATTTTAAAAGAATTGCAGCCGGACTATCTGGCCGCGGCTTTTGATATGCCCGGCAAGACATTTCGGCACGAACAGTATGCGGAATACAAAGCGCATCGGCCGCCGGCGCCGGAAGAACTGAAAAGCCAGTTTGCAAAAGTGCATGAACTGGTGGAGGCGTTCGGTATACCGGTGTTCCAGAAAGAGGGCTACGAGGCGGATGATATTATCGGTACCATGACGCGGGAACTTTCAGATGAAGAAGACTGTGAGGTGATTATCATCACCGGAGATTCGGATGCCTTGCAGCTGGTGCGTCCCAACGTGAAAGTATATACGATGAAGCAGGGTGTCAACGATATCGCGGAGTACGGCGAAGAGGAGGTGCGCCGGCGGTACGGCCTTGAACCGGAGCAGCTGATTGACTTCAAAGGGCTGAAAGGGGACGTATCGGACAACATTAAAGGCGTGAAAGGGATCGGCGAGAAAACCGCAACTGATCTGCTTCAGAAATTCGGTTCGATTGATGGTATCTATGGGGCGCTTGAAAAAGGAAAAGCGGAAATCTCTGAGACGGTTGCTGCCAAATTGCGCGAAGGGAAAGAAGATGCTCTGTTTTCGCGGGAGCTTGCGCGAATAGACCAGCATGTGCCCATTGAAGTGAAGCCGGAAGATGTAATGTGGCATGACGGATCGCACGAGGCCGCTGCCGCGGAAATTTTTCGAAAGTACGGATTTTTAAGTTTAATCAAGCGGCTGCCGGGATTTGCAGGCACTGTTGGTGCGGAAAAAGACGCGGGGAAAAAAGGAAAACGCAAAACAAAAGAAACGGTTGCGGCGCAACCTTCGCTGCTGGATCTGCCCGACCAAGCTGGTGTTGCCGGAGTTGTGCAAGAAAAGAAGGAGATACCCATGATCCGAAGCGCAAAAGGGTTCAGTGCGTATCTAAAAGGTGGCGGGCAGCGTAACCATATCGGACTGCTGCTTATTGATGGGCGCATCTGTATTATAGACGAACCAACCACGAAGAAGAGATTTAATAAACATTCCAATATTCTTGAGAATGTGAGAATGTTTCTACTGGATGATATAACGCTGCAGTGCCGCGATGCCAAAAAATTTTTTGAAGCCGGCGGGTTTGCATGTCATGACGCGAAATCCATTATCCGGTTTCTCGGGGCGCAAGGTATCAAGGCAGGGGAGATCGAATTCGACTCCATGCTTGCCGCGTATCTGGTTGATTCTTCGGCAGGGAATTTTTCGTGGGATGCCGTGGCATCGCGCGAACTGGGGTGGCCTGTGCAGGCGAATGTTGCCGATGATCTGCGGTATTTTTTTGAAGTAGTTGTTTCTTTGCAGGCTAAGCTTGCGGCTGCGAACGCGGAGCGTATGTTCCGGGACATTGAGCTGCCTCTTGCTCCGGTGCTGGCGGATATGGAGGATTGCGGTATTTTGCTTGACCAGAAACTGCTGGCGCAGATCGGAAAGAAGCTTGATCGCGAACTGAAAAAATTAACCGAAGATATCTATGCTCTTGCCGGAAGCGAGTTCAATATTAATTCCTCGCAGCAGCTTTCCCATGTTTTATTCAGCACGCTCGGCATCGGCACTCAGGGGCTTCGCAAGACCGCGAAAGGCGGCGTGATCTCCACGCGCGAGTCCGAGCTTGAGAAACTGAAGAGCGAGAACCCCATCATAGAAAAAGTGCTTGGTTACCGCGAACTTGCGAAGCTCAAAAACACCTATGTGGACGCGCTTCCGGAATTGGTTGATCCGGCGGACGGCCGGCTGCACACAACATTCAATCAGACCGGCGCGTCAACCGGCAGGCTTTCGTCGTCCAACCCGAATCTGCAGAATATTCCCATCTTGTCCGAATACGGACGCGAAGTGCGCAAGGCATTTGTTGCCGACAAAGATTTTTTGCTGGTGTCGTTTGACTACTCGCAGATTGAGCTTCGCGTCGCCGCACACATGGCGCACGATGAAAAAATGATCGAGGCGTTCCGAAACGGAGCCGACATCCATACCATTACCGCGGCGGCCGTGTATCATGTAGCGCCGGAGGCGGTGACGCCTGAATTGCGCCGTGCGGCAAAGACGCTCAATTTTGGCGTACTCTACGGCATGGGGCAAAATGCGTTTGCCGAGGCAACCGGATTTTCGCGGCCAGATGCCAAGCGTTTCATTGATGAATACTTCCGCGATTTTTCCGGCATCGCGGCTTTCATAGAAAATACGAAAGAGTTTGCGCGCGAGCATGGGTATGTGGAAACGATCTTTGGCAGGCGCAGATATATCCCCGAAATTTTCTCGCCGAATTTCCAGCTGCGGCGCGAGGCCGAGCGCATGGCCGTAAACATGCCGGTGCAGGGCAGCGCTACAGGTGACATTATCAAGCTTGCCATGGTAAAGGTGCGTGAGTGGGTGGATAGGGAAAAATTCGGCCAATATGTCCGCATGCTTTTGCAGGTGCACGATGAACTGGTGTTTGAGATTGCCGAGAGCCGCGCGGAAAAGCTTATTCCGCAGATAAAACACATTATGGAAAGCGTTGCCGATCTCGAAGTCCCGCTTGTGGTGGACGCAAAGGCGGGGTATAATTGGGGAGAACAGAAAAAATACTTTTAACCTATAATTATGGCTATTGAGGAACTCAAAAAAGCAAAGCAAGAAGCGCAAGAAAAGGAAACCGGACCGAAAGATCCGACATTGGAGCTTGGGGCGGTGATGCAGGATCAACATAGAAGCGAACTGTTTAAGTTTATATTGGATCAGGATAATCAAGGCAAGGATGAAGAACAAAAAACGCTCACTGAGCGTCTGGCAGAGAATAAACTTAAAGAAGGAGATATCGGCAAACTTGAACAAGCCCGGCAAAAGCTCGAAGGACGCATTCTAGCGACGAAAAAACTTCTCGAATCTTTGACCGCCGAGCAGCTTGCCAATATTGCCGATGCGGAAAATATACCCGGCAAGGACGAGGGGTACATGAAGAGTTTTGTGAACGGTATTGGCGCGGATAGGACGCGCGCGCTCATTGAAAGGCATATCGAGCTTGTTGCCGTGAAAGCGCCGGACCGTCTCAAAGAGATTGAAGATAAAATACGCCAGGTTGAGGCGTACCAACAGGGCGAGTATCGTAAGAAAGACGAGCAGGTTGAAACGCTTTACCAAAAATTCGGACTCAAGGATAGCAATATCGCCGATATTTACCAGATTCAGGACAATGCAGAGCGGGAAAATGCCTTGCGGAGTCTGATAAAAGAGCGAATGTCGCGTTTTGGAAAAGTGGCGAATTTTCTTACTGGAGGCATGCTTGCCACTGATCGTGCCACATTGCTTCTGGGACAGCGGTCTGCCATGGAAGAAAAACTCAACGAACTCAACGGCTACCTTGCGGATGTCGGCGGGGCGCTCAATTTAAGTCTTGATGAACATACGGAAGTGCGCCAAACTTTTGTAAACGAACTGAAGAATGAAAGCGATGCGGAAACAAAAGAGGGAATTCCGATGAGTTTTGCCGACGCTTCACATATGTTTTCCGGTGGCGTTGATGCGGCAAATGACGAATGGGAACAGTACAAAGCTGAACAACAAAAGGCAAAGAAAAAACCCAATGAGGCGGAGTTTCGTGCCGCATTTCTCAAAAAACAAATGGCACAGATGCGCGGATCGTGGGGTTCTCTTTTTGGCAGTATGTTTGAAGATGTATTGAAGGGCTATAAATTTGCCGCATAACAGCTAATAACTTAATCACTCCCATGGATAATATCTATGTACAATTAAAAGAGGTAATTGATCGGGGGAGCGAACAGGATGTGCGTGCGTTTTTGAGCAACCCTGAAAATCTTGCTAAATTTCCGCCGAATGTTCAGGCGGAGATTGTTGGTGCTTTTTTTGAAGAACAACTGGAAAATACAGGTGGCAGTATTGGGAGTGTTGAGCGTTTCAAAGATCGCGGTATTGAGATGGCGCAGGAATTAGAAGCAGGGAAACGCACTATTGAGGATGTGATTAAAGTCAAAGATATTCAAGAGAAACTTGCGGGATAATTTGTATTTCTCATGCTCCACGTTCTCTACGGTCCGGATACGTACCGGAGCCGGGAAAAATTGAATGAGATGATAGCCGAATACCAGTCCTCCGACTCAAATCGGAGGGCTGATGTTCATGTGATTGACGCCGAAGAAGATGATGTATCGAGAATCAAGCAGCTTGCCGAGGCAGGATCGCTTTTTTCGAAGCGGAAATTGATTGTGGTAAAATATAGCCTTTCAAGTGGAAATGGTTTTGAGGAACTTGCCTTGATTGCGAAGCGGGCGAGAACGGATGCGGACACGCTGGTCATTGCATGGGATCCCGATCTTGGCAAAGAGGGCACAAAGCGGCTGGCGGAATTGAAACTTTCCAAAGGAGAGGTTGGGGAATTCCAGCCGCTTGCTCCGGCAGAGTTGCGGAAATGGATAGCTGCTGAAGCAAAGAAGCGGGAGATAACAATCTCGTCTGCGGATATAGGGTATCTGGTATCTTTGGGAAGCGATCTCTGGATGATCGCAAACGAGCTTGAAAAACTGGCGGTGCAGCCACAGCCCGAAAAACATAAAGTCATGTCCGGCGCGGTATCTATTTTTGAATTCGGCGACCTCTTTATGGCCGCGCCCCGCCGCGCGCTTGTTGCATTGCCGAAGATATTGGCCTCCGGGCAGGAGGAGTTTCCCCTTTACTCGTATCTGGCCGGATACTGCCGGACACTGCTTATTATCCATGCATATGTCCAGCGGCGCGAACCAATACCCGGGCAGTATAAGATTGCTCCGTTTGTCGCAACAAAAGGAAAAGCGCTGGTGCAAAAAATCCCGGTTTCAGAGCTTCGCGCCATGCTGCAGAATTTTTTTATTGAAGACTATAAAATAAAAACAGGCAGCTCCACCATCCCAGACTCGCTCGCGCGCATTCTGCTCGTGCGCCAGCAGGCAAGGTAACAGGTACAAACGACGGAAAAAATTTGAAAAAGCGGCATAACGGAGTAGGATAGGGGATATGCAAGATTTTTCTCAAAAACTGGAGACGTTGCTGAAGACTGATAAGCGGTTTTTGGATGCTGACGGGGAACTTCTGAAAAGCGAAGTGATGGACAAGGCGTATAAAGCAGATAAAGGGCTTGTGGAACTTTTGCTTTTGCGTCCAGAAATCAAAAAGAAGTTTTTTGCGCAAATTCAAGAGCATTGGATTTTCAATATTAACGATTTTGTTGCCTATATCCAGGACAAGCATTTTCTCAACGATTCGTACACGAAATTCAAAAACAAAATCGGTCTTACCATCGGCGGCAAGTTTCTCAATGAGCGCAAAGAGGTGGCTTTAGTTTGGCCTTTTAAAGATGGTGTGCTGGAGGGCGGGATGACCAAAGATAGCGAGAAGCGAAAAGAGATATTTTTCAACGAAATTTTGGCGCATGACGACATAGACAAATTATTTGCTCCAAAAGTTTTAACCAACTGGAAACGGTACACACCCTCCCGTGTCATTCCCGCGAAAGCGGGAATCCAGTTAAGACGCGACACCGACGGCACGATCCGCGAAAATCTCATCATCAAAGGCAATAATCTCCTGGCGCTCCACACGCTCAAAACGCAATTCCAGCAAAAAGTAAAACTCATCTACATTGACCCGCCGTACAATACCGGCAATGACTCATTCGGCTACAACGACAATTTCAACCATTCCACATGGCTGACATTCATGAAAAACCGCCTGGAAGCGGCGCGGGCATTATTGCGCGATGACGGAAGCATCTGGATCAACATAGACGACACCGAATCGCACTATCTCAAAGTGTTGTGCGATGAAGTGTTTGGCCGCGACAATTTTGTCGCGAATGTGGTGTGGGAGAAAAAATACTCTCCGCAAAATGATTCAAAGTGGTTGTCGGATAGTCATGATCATATTCTACTTTATGCAAAAAATAAATCCACATGGAGGCCTTACTTACTATCAAGAACGGAAAAAGCGAACGCTGCCTACAGAAATCTTGATAACGATCCTCGTGGCTCATGGATGTCTGATAACCCGTCAGTAAAAACATACTCAAAGGCGACGGACTATCCCATTACTACACCATCAGGTAAAATCATTAATCCGCCGAAAAGCAGGAGTTGGCGGTTCACGAAGGAAAAATTTGATGAACTGGTAAAAGATAATAGAATCTGGTTTGGTAAAAATGGAGACGGATTTCCGCGGCTGAAAACTTTTCTCTCCGAGGTACAAGGGGGATTAGTTTCAAAAACGCTATGGTTTCGGTCAGAGGTCGGAGATAACCAAGAATCAAAACGAGAAGTCCACGACATCCTTGATGAAAACTTTTCTACCCCAAAACCAGAACGACTTTTGCAAAGAATTTTTGAAATCGGAAGCAAAGAGGGTGATATCGTCCTGGATTTTTTTGCCGGAAGCGGGACCAGCGGGGCAGTGGCGATGAAAATGAAGCGGCAGTTTATTTTATGCGAGCAGATGGACTATGTGGAAAAAGTCACGATTGAGCGATTGAAAAAAGCGCTTGCCGGAGAGCAGGGCGGCATATCCGAGGCGGTCGGGTGGAAAGGCGGCGGGGATTTTGTGTATTGCGAACTGATGAAATATAACGAGCGGTTTATTGATGAGATTGAAAAGGCAAAAGACACAAAAATGCTTTTGAAAATATGGCAGGAAATGAAAGAAAAGTCGTTTTTCAACTACAGTGTTGATCTCAAAGCGTTTGAAGAACATATCGCTGAATTCAAGGAACTGCCGCTCAAAAAGCAAAAATCAATCCTGCTCCAGACGCTGAATAAAAATCAGCTCTATGTGAATGCGAGCGAAATTGACGATACTGAATTCAAAGTCGCCAAAGAAGATAAAGAGATGAACAAGGAGTTTTATGGATAATCTAACAAAAGGAAAACTCTTTATGAAAAACGACGAAGAAAAATTCAAGCAGTGCAGGGAAGATGCTGAAAAATATTATAGAACCATTACCACGGTGTGGTGTCCCTATTTGCAGGACAATGTGCATTTCAACGCCGAGGGGTTTGAGCATCTACTTTTCAAATCGTGGAACAAAAATCGATCGCAGGCGGAACAATACACACGCTTGCGCTTGCTGCACTTGGCGCCGGATGTTGTTTCTAAATCGCATACGCTGCAGGAATATGATGAAAGGCCTCTTTTGGTCAGACAGAAAATCAATTCCAGATGGGAACAAAGGATGAAGATCGTACGATATTATGTATTCGTCGCAATTATAAAAACGATACGATTAAAAATCGTGGTTAAGGAGATAGAAGGAGGGAATAAATTTTTCTATAGTCTGTATCCTGCATGGAGAATTGAGAAGAAACTCGATGGAAATAACAAGAAAATATTTTATTCCGGCAATCCAGAGGAAGATTAGCCATCAAAAACACCGCTTTCGCGGTGGCTTTGATGGTACTTGGCTACGGTTTATGAATTAACCGTGAGAGGGCCAAAGCCCTCACAAGCACCATAGTCATTATATTCCTTTTTTTAAAAAAGTCAAAAGTTATCCACAGTAATTCAGAATACGCGATATGCCGCAATTTCTCTACGAACAATTGGATGGGGCCAAAAAAGTCGGGATGCGATGGCCGGATGTTCCGGATTTTGTTGCGGCTAATCTGAATCCGACGTTTGCATTGCGCGAGTATCAGGCAGAGGCGTTTGGGAGGTTTTTCCATTGCTACCACAATCCGTTTGAAGGCAAGGAACCTCCTTTGCATTTTCTTTTCAATATGGCGACCGGATCCGGCAAGACGCTCATTATGGCCGGATTGATCCTGTATCTGTACAAGCAGGGGTACCGCAATTTTCTGTTTTTCGTGAATTCCGCCAACATCATTAAAAAAACCGAAGACAATTTTCTTAATATGCTTTCCAGCAAATATCTTTTTAGCGACAAGATTATCTTTGACAATCAGGAAGCGCATATCAGGCAGGTGGATAATTTTGAAGACGCGAACGACAGGGATATTAATATCTGTTTTACCACCATACAGAAAATGCACGGCGATCTGCATAATGAAAAGGAGAACTCGCTTACCTTTGAGGATTTTAAGGACAAAAAGATTGTCTTGCTGTCGGACGAGGCGCACCACACGCAGGTCGCAACGCGCCAAGGGGCGCTTGTCGGGCTTGAGCGGCCAAACTGGGAAAATACGGTCAATAAAATTTTGGAGAAAAATACGCGCAATATCCTGCTGGAATTTACCGCGACTATGGATTTTATCAATCCGCACATCGCGGACGAATACAGGAATAAAGTGATTTATCGGTATGATCTCAAAGCATTCCGCAACGACGGGTTTTCCAAAGACCCGATGCTTTTGCCAAGTAATACGGATAAAAAAGATCGCATAACACAAGCCATTATTCTCAATCAATACCGGCAGGATGTGGCAGGAAAATATGGTATTAATCTCAAGCCGGTCATTTTGTTCAAAGCGCAGAAAACCATTGCGCAATCGCAGGAGAATAAAGCGCTTTTTCATAAGATCATTGATAATTTCTCAGTGCGTGATATCGCGCGCATCAGGAGCAGGACTAATGTGGAGGTGCTGCAAAAAGGATTTCGATTTTTTACCGAACGCGGCATAACGGACGATATGCTGGCGCGAAAACTCAAAGATAATTTCGGCGAGAATAAATGCTTGAGTGTGAACGACGAGGACGAAAAAGACAGGAATCAGATATTACTCAATTCTCTGGAAGATCGCGATAATCAGATCCGCGCGATTTTTGCGGTGCAGAAGCTCAACGAGGGCTGGGATGTCCTGAATCTGTTTGATATTGTGCGGCTGTATGAGACGCGGGATGGGAAGAATAATCAGCCAGGCAAGACCACCATTTCCGAAGCCCAGCTGATCGGCCGCGGGGCGCGGTATTTTCCGTTTCGCATTGCCGATGATGAAGATCGGTTCATGCGAAAGTATGATAAAGATATAGATCATGAATTGAGGATATTGGAAGTGCTTCATTATCACCATCACGACGAGCCGCGGTATTTGAGCGAAATAAAAATCGCGCTTGAAGAAACGGGTATAATGGATGCGGATGAAATGGAAGTTGAGTTAAAGCTCAAAGAAGATTTTAAGAAAAAGCGGTTTTACAAATCCGGCATGGTGTATGGCAATGAGCGCGTCAAAACGAGTTTTGAAAAAGTGCGGTCAATTGCGGATTTGGGTGTGAGCAAGCGGGATATGAGTTTTGTGATGGATTCCGGACTTGGCGGGGAAGCGAGCGTATACGGGGGCAACGATAAAATAGGCGGCGCTATGATAATGAAGGAGGGCGAGGACTTGCCGGTGAATGCGATAGAGCGGCATATTGTCAAAAACGCACTGACCAAAAATAATTTTTTCACGTTTGAAAATCTCAAGCGTTATTTTCCGCACGTCGTTTCCATGCGTGAGTTTATTGAGCGTGATGAATATCTGGGAGGATTGAGCGTCAATATCGGAGGGATGCGGGGAAATGCGGAATCTATGGGAAATGAGGAAAAGTTTCAGGCAATGGCGCAACTGCTCAATGAATTGGAAAAAGAAATGAAAGATGGTATCACGGAGTACAAAGGCACTGTGGAGTTTAAGCCGAAAAAATTGAGCACCGTGTTCGGAGACAAGAAAATAAAGGTGAAGAAAGGAAGCGTAAAAGCAGATGGGCAACAGGATTATATTGCGGGTAAGAAATGGTATGTCTTTGATGCTCTATACGGTACCAGCGAGGAAAAGGATTTTGTGGATTTAATTGCCAGGATGGTTGAAGACTTGAACGAAAATTTCAAGGAAGTTTATCTTGTCCGCAACGAGCGGGTTATGAAGATTTACAATTTTTATGACGGTGCTGCGTTTGAGCCGGACTATCTGTTGTTTTTGGTTGATAAAAAGGGCGGCAGTCTGGCTTATCAGCTTTTTATAGAGCCAAAAGGCGCGCATCTGCGGGAGCACGACAAATGGAAGGAGAATTTTTTGGAGGAGATAACCGCGAGATTCAAAGATAAAAAGCCGCTTGAATTTGCGCGGGGAAAATATAAGATTCTCGGCATACCATTTTACGAGTCGGAAAACGAGAATGAGTTCAGGGAGAAGTTGATGGAAACGATTCAAACTTAAACATTCTTCACATCTGCCTGTCTTGACGAATCAGACTGCTTCAGATGCCTCTATAAGATTTCTACTTTTGTAGATTAGATGTAGATGTAAATTTAAATCAACAAATGAGACACGATCGTGGGATGAATGTTGATTTAAAACTTATCCATACCCTTTTATTTGACCTCTCATATGCAGCGCATTATCATAAATCTATGAACAATCTCGTAAAGTTTGCAGATAACACCATGCTTCAAACATTACGAAAACCAGTTTCTCATAAATTTACTGTTTCTCATGCCGGTCTTGTCGCGATAATTCTTCGGGCGCGTTGCCGATCCCGCGATCAGACAACGGAAAAGACTGATGAAAATCTCCGGGTAGAAATAAACGGGCTTCGTTTCCGCGAATTTCCGCCGGAAAAATATGTGCAATTATTCAATATCCCGCCTGCTTGCAACGGCGCAGAATTGAAAGGATTGCAAAAGACCATCGTATTCTTTACGATTTTGGAGCAAGGCGAGCATGTACTCGATCTCGTCCCGCAACCAAGCGCTACCATAGAGGGTATAGAAATCCGCGAACTCAATGGCCAACAGCAGGTTATGCTTAGCAGAGAGGAGCAGGCGGAAGACGGGGATAGAAGGCCGTGGTTTACCTTTGCATTCATTGATCTGTCATTGCAATCATTTTCTATTGACGCGTCAGTTCGCTGGCGCTGGAGAGACGGCGACGATATCAAACTCGTTATTGACGGGGAGGTGCAGAAAAATACTTCGCTGTTATCAGTACTGCATCGTAACTGGCTCTGGAGTAGTTTTCCCTTCCAAAACGAACGCCAAGAAAAAATTTTCTCGCCGGCACTCCCCAAGGGCATTCATTATATTGAACTTTGGGCGGATCGGACACCGACTCTGCATCATGTCAAATTTAATTTGCATCGGAGTGATGCTCCAGCATCAGTAAACGCGAAAGTTGTTTGGGAATCGGTAAAATTGCGAGCGGCTCCCCATACCACTCCCGAAGATTTGGGGAGCATCCCAAAAAATGAGCGCGTCTCCATTTTGAAAAAAGCGGTCATGGGTGAACGGATTGCAAACGACAATGGCGTCCCGCTCTCTACCAATCGCTGGCATAAAGTGAAATACGGAAACCAAGAGGGGTATATCTACGCGCTTGCGTTAGAAATAGACGGAGAAGACAGGCAGACTATCCAGCAGATAATCATCAAAGAAGCGCGGACAGTAAACATTGATCCGGAAATTCTCCTCGCATTGGCTGATTGTGAATCAAACATGCTTCCGTACACGGTTTCTTTTCAAAAAGGAAAGCCGGAAGTTGCGTACGGTATTATGCAACTCACGAAAGAACTGCTCACCGATCTTAATGACAAATCAAAATCGTTTTATAGTCCTGTTGATGATGTTTTTGACATCCGGCAAAACATCCGCGGCGGTGTCAGGTATTTTCACTATCTCTACGGCACTGTCTATAAAAATTCCAAAGACCGGTTAAGAAAATCAGTGGCAGCATACAATGCCGGACCTGGTAATGTGCCGTCAAATGAATCATTCCATCTTGAACTATACGGACCGGAAACAAAACGGATCGTGCCGTGTGTTGAACGTGGCATAAAAAATAAAACACTCCATAAAATCTTACCGCGAACAAGCGCAGCGCTTTTACTGTTCTTCATTTTATCTTCGCCCCTATGGTTTTATGATGAAATTGTGGAGCCGGTGCGAGATGCCATGGAAACCGCGGCCGACAGCCGTTTGGCGGCTATCATGAGTATCGCAAGGAATGAATCTGTCAGAAATACCGAGACGCCGGATCGCCTGCCTGCTGTTCTCTTTGATGCGAAGCGCGACCAATTGAAATTTTTTGACCGCACTGGCAAACTGGCGCATGAAGCATCGGCAAAACAAATCAGACATGATCTGAAGCCGCCCGCGGACATGGCGGAGTTTGACACACTGCATATTGACTCCGAAGTCCTGCAATCTCCGGATGGCGCTTTTTATTTCTTTGCGGCGACTTCTTATTGGTGCGGAGCAAATAACTGCACATGGGCGCTGTATCGTTTGAATGCCGATCGAGAAAAGATACAACTGGTGGGTAAAGATTTTGATGGATCGTCTTCGTTCTACCCCTCGCCCGACGGTTCAAAATTGGCGGTGGTGCGATTTTTTCATGCAGGCACCTGCTATAATGGCGATTATCTTACCGTCGTCAATCTGAATAATTTTCAAAAAAGAGAACTTGAAACGATGAGCAACCAAGAAAATTATGGCATAAATTCGATTGAATCTTTGGCATGGAGCAATAACCAAGAAATCATTGTCCACACTCTTCAATACGATAGACCAGGTTGCCCAATTGAAACCAACAGGCACCCGCGCAAAGAAACCAAAACCATCACGCTCGCGGCGCCATAGCTCCTTATATTGCAATAAAACTTATCCCCACCTTTCTGCATTGACCCTTTTGGCATGGGGTTTTATTATGGACATATGAACAATCTCGTGAAGTTTGCCGGTGGCGGTATTTTAATTGTGCTTGTTGGAGTAGGCGTACTCATTGGCATCAGATACTGGCGGTATCGCACCGATCCGGCGTATCAGGCAGAGCAGGCAGCGTATGAATATATCGAGCAGGAACAAAAGCTCATCCAACAAATGAAAGACGACCCGTATGGCGGCGAAACACCGGAGGAAACCCTTCGGCTTTTTATTGATGCCCTGAAGCAGGGAGATACGGACCTTGCCGCAAAGTATTTTGTAGTGGGGGAGCAGGAGAAGTGGAGGGAATATCTGAGCAAAGAAAAAGGTAGCGGGAATATAGGTCAGATTATTATAGAGGCAGAGAAACTGGAGTTGAGTAGGAAGGATGAGCGAGAAGCCTTCTTCACTGTCGCTAATAAAAATAATGTGGTTGAAGTAATTGTTATTCTTAAGAAAGGCTTAAATGCCAAATGGAAAATCACCGAGCTCTAAAAACCCTCTTCTATTTATGCCTTACGGTCATCTCTTGCACGACCCCCTCTTTTACCTTTGCCTACAGTCCTGACACTACCCATGCGGCTTTGACCCAGGAAATGGTACGATTTTTCAATCTTAACTACCCGCAGTTGAAATTTACGGCAAACGATGCTCAATCCATAATCCAAGGCAGTATTGACGAAGACAAAGGCATCCGCTTCATGCGCCATTTCTACGATCCGGTGCATAACCGGGGTCTGGTACTGGAAACTAACCCCAATCCCAACCCCAATCTCGCAGTCGTATCCGCGCCTGCCAAATCAAAATGGCAAAGCTCAAAAGACTGGGCAACCAATACCATGAGCCAGGCAGGCATAAAGCAAAAACTGTTTGGCGGCATCCTGACCGATTACTTTGGCGGAGCGGACGACTACTCATGGGACCGTGCCATTTACGAATACGCATGGGGTAGCAAAACACGAGGGCTGGAATCTCTGGGACATGTGCTGCATCTCTTGGAAGACGCGACCGTACCGGATCACACAAGAAACGACCCGCACCCGCATGTTGCTGATATGGGCAGCCCATACGAGAGCTGGACCAATCAATTTGACCGCTCCCACATTGCTATTGCCAATCAACTGCAGAACCAAAAGCCGATACTGTTATCCAGTATCGGCTCATATTTTGATGTGATAGCAGGGTATTCGAATACTAACTTTTTCAGTAGGGATACTATTCTTTCCCCACAATATACTAAGCCAACAGTTTTTGAGGAGAGAACGCAGAGATTAAGTGATGGTAAAGATTATACTTTCGGTTATGGAGTTCTGAATAATGGAGATAAACACAGAATCGTTGTTTCTAAAAGAATACTCGGTAGTGATAATATTTTAAGGGAAATTACAGATCCAGATAATCTCATTCTCTCCGACTACTGGTCCCGTCTCTCCCGTCATGCAGTGCTCAATGGAGCAGGAGCGATCAAGCTCTTCTTTGATGAAGTGGAGCGCGAGAAACAGAGCAAGACGCTCTACAACAAAAACAGGTCATGGTTTGGCAAGGGCATGGATAAATTAAAGAGTGGGGTATTTGGGTTTGCCGGCCTGCTCTACGGCACCAGCGTGACAGAAAAGGATCTACAGGATGAGGAAACCCGGGATGCATTGCCTCCGGATACCAATCAGGCTTCAATTCCCGATCCGATCCCGTCTCCAGTATCTCCTCAACCCGCTCCTCCTCAACCTATTCCCGCAGGGATCCAACCCCTGCAACAGCCGCAGCAGTCAGTGCCAGAGAACAAACCCACGGTTAGTAATACAGTAAGCTTGCCACAGACACAGTCTTCGGCTCTACGGGCAGAACGCGCGTCTGAAACTTTGGACAAGTCTTCTTCCGCATCAGCCGCAAGCAGTGGTTCTCCTACGCCTGCGACACCGGCAGGGAGCGGTGGCATTGGTATTGTGGAGGGGAATACGCCGGCAACTCCAGTACCAACTCAAACACCCGCATCAACGCCAAGTTCCTCTGACACCGCAACAACCACGGCTTCGACAAGCTCACCGCAAGCAAGCTCACCGCAAGCAAGCTCACCGCAAGCCGCAACAACCACCCCAACCCCTCCAGCCGACACGACTGCTCCGGATATCTCGTTCACTGTCTCATCCTGCACTTTCTCGCTCTCTTCCACGGGATGTCTGATCGCAACCACAACCATAGCCATGAATTGGTCATCATCCGCCTCGACAAGCTCGGGGCAAGCCGCATCGGACTTTGACCGCTATGCCATAACGTGTACGACAGGCGGTGTTGCTTGTTCCAACTTTTCATTCGCCTCCACCACCGCAACCTCTACCACATTTACTGCCACAGACAACACAACCTATGTCTTTTCCGCAACAGCAATTGATCGCACCGGCAATATCAGTACAGCCGCAACCCAGACTGTAAGTGTTGCAACCCGTCCCATTGTGATCAACGAGATCGCCTGGGCAGGCACGTCTTCCAATCAGAGCGAAGATGAATGGATTGAACTCTACAACATCACGGACTATGACATTTCGCTCACCAACTGGGTGTTGCGGTCTACGGACAATGTTCCATACATCCATCTCACAAACACGATTGCAGCAAAAGCATATTTTGTGCTGGAACGGACATCTTCCACGACCATCTCTGATGTTACGGAAAACCAAATTTACACCGGAGCGCTGTCAAACACTGGTGAAGTATTGGAACTGTCATATGTCTCGGCTTCTCCGCAAGCCACCACCACCATAGACACAACCCCGGCTCCTTGCGGCTCCAACTGGTGTTACGGGTCTGCGGCATCAAGCTACAACACTATGGAGCGGTATGATCCCTACGCATCAGGCGATGTTCAAACAAACTGGGGATCGTGGGCTGGTTTTGGCGCAAGCAGCAAAAACGCCGACAACGCGGCCATACACGGCACACCGGGCAGGCGGAATAGTTTGAATTATCTCATCGCCAAAGGTGCCACTACTATCAGCGCAAATACTACGCTTACTCAATCACAAAGCCCGTATGTGATTGCAACCAACCTTGGCATTGGCGGAGGCGTGACTCTGGATGTCGAGGCAGGTACGGTGATCAAGTTTTTTGGCGCACAGTCGCTTACCGCAAACGGCATCATCGCAACGCACGGCACTGCGTCAAACCCGGTAGTATTCACCTCGATCAATGACGATGTCTACGGCGGAGACATCAACAACGATGGCACCACCACTCCTGCTGCCGCCGGAGACTGGAGCACGATCCAACCAACGGTCAGCGGCTCCACATTTGATTACACGATTATCCGGTACGGCGGCAAGCTTGATCTGTTCTACGGCTCGATCCACGCCAATTTGCAGGCATCCAACGTCTCACTGACTGTTACCAACTCCACATCCGAGTTTTCCAAGACCAGCGGCATATATGTGAGCAATGTATCAGGTGAAATTTCATCATCCACGTTTGCCGACAATGGCATAGGGGGATACGCGGGCATAGAGGTCAGCGCCGGAGGCGGGGTGGCGATCAAAAACAGCATCTTCCAAAGAAACGACATCGGTCTTTCCATAGGCGGCTCATCAAGCCAGACTACTCCGGTATCGGGCAACAGTTTTCTTGATAACACCGGGTACGCGATCCAGTTTTCAGGCGGCAAAGTCTCGTTTTCAGGGGACAGTGCAAGCAACAACGGACTTGATGCCATTTTCCTGTCCGGATCATCGCTTGGCGGGATCACGCTCGAATCTGATCTGCCGTACGTGTTTGATACGAATACAACCAAAAGCGTTTCGTCCAACACCACGCTTGCCGTCTCTCCGGGTGCAATTTTGAAATTCAAGAGTGCGGCCGCACTCTACATAGACGGAGTGTTAAGCGCGCAAGGAACCACCGCCTCTCCCCTTGTGCTGACCTCATTCCATGACGACGACTGCGGGATAACGCCAACATGCGGGGATACCAATGAGGCAACCACCTCCCCTGCAGCCGGAGACTGGGGCGGGTTGATCTTCCGCTCAACCGGAAGCACAGCATCACTATTGGATCATGCTATTGTCCGGTATGGAGGGAACAAAAATACAAACATCGGTGATCGGGGAGCGGTGGAAATACAAAATGCAACCTCGACAATTCAAATCAGCAACTCCACGATTGAAAAAAGTTTCTTTGCCGGCATCGGGGCTGTCGGGAGCGGAACCGCATCCACCACAATTACCAATTCGATCATCCGCGATAACCTGTCTTCATTTGGAAGCAGCACTGCCGGATACGGCGTGTGGTCAAGCGCCGGTGCAAATCCGACCATATCCAATACGCATTTTTCCAACAATGGCACGAATATTGCCACCAGCTCGGCTTCGTGGACTGACGGGGGAGGGAATGTAGAGGAGTGAATCGAGCTCAGCTTGATTGGGGGGGGATTCGAGGCCGCCGGGCCTATGCTATTTCTATAATCCAGTAACTGAGACGATCGTCTAAAATACTGGATTATAGAAATATTGAAAAGAAAACCGCCCCGTGGCTTTTGCCGCGGGGTGTAAAGAGATCAGCCAACTATTGTTTTACTGCCGATCTTTTGATTGCTTTCACGATCCGGGATTTGAGGCGGCTGGCCTTGTTCTTTTTGATGGCCATGGTTTTGGCCGCTTTGTCGAGTTTTTTATAAATCTGCGGCACGAGTTTTTCGGCTTCGGCGATGTTGGCGCTCGCGATGAGCTTCTTTACTTCTTTGAGCGCGTCGCGGTACGCAGTCTTGCGACTGATATTTTTGCTGCGCCGTTTGACTGACTGGCGGAGCGCTTTGATTGCTGATTTGGTGTTAGGCATAGAGACAGACTACCGGAAAACATCTTTTTTGTCAATAATTTTATGCGCGGTATTTCTTGATCTTATCCCGCAGTATTGCCGCGCGTTCGAAATCCATTTCGCGGCTGGCTTTTTTCATTTCGCGGTCAAGCTCTTTGATGATCGCCTCAGCGGTTCCGGTGCGGGGGATGCTGTCTTCTTCAGGTTCTGTTTCGCCCAGCATGGAGGCGCGGATTTCTTTTTTAATTTCGGTCGGGACTATGCCGTGTGCCACATTGTACTCGTGCTGGATTGTTCTGCGCCGCTCGGTTTCGCCAAGCGCCGCTTTCATGGACCCGGTCACGGTATCCGCATACAGGATGACCGTGCCGTCAATATGCCGCGCGGCCCGGCCGATGATCTGAAGCAGTGTGGTGTTATTGCGCAAAAAACCCTCCTTGTCCGCATCAAGGATCGCAATAAATGAAACTTCGGGCAGGTCAAGGCCTTCGCGCAAAAGATTGATGCCCACGATCACGTCGTGTTCTCCGGTGCGGAGCTTGTTTAAAATATCGGGGCGGTCAAGCGTCTTTACTTCAGAGTGGAGGTATTCGGCTTTGATGCCGGCATCAATAAGATATTCGGCAATGTCTTCGGCTAAGCGTTTGGTGAGCGCCATGACCAGCGAGCGCTCATGCTTTGCGACGCGTTTTTTGATTTCTGCGATCACGTCCTGCACCTGGTTTTTGGTCGGCCGGACTTCGGTATTCGGGTCAAGGATGCCGGTAGGCCTGATGATCTGCTCCGCCACATGGATGGTTGATTTTTGAAGCTCGTATGCGTTTGGCGTTGCCGAAACGTAGATTGTCTCGTTCACGCGCTTGGTAAATTCGTCAAACATAAGCGGGCGGTTGTCAGCCGCGGACGGCAGGCGGAAGCCGTAATTGATGAGCGTCTGCTTGCGTGCCTGGTCTCCGGCATACATGCCGCGAAGCTGGGGAATGGTGGCGTGGGATTCGTCTATGACCGTAAGGAAATCATTGCCGTTCGCATGGCGGAAATAATCGAGCAGGGTATGGGGAGGCGTACCCGGCTCGCGGAATTCCATGTGCCGGGAATAGTTTTCAATGCCGTTTACATATCCGGTAGCCGCGAGCATTTCCATGTCAAATTCGGTACGCTGTTTGAGGCGGGCGGCCTCGAGTATTTTTCCCTGGCTGTTCAACTCCGAGAGGCGCTGTGCCAGCTCGTTTTTAATGTTGAGGATCGCGAGCTTGAGTTTGTCCGTAGGCGTGACAAAATGTTTTGCCGGAAAGATTTGGACACGCGATGCGTTACCCCTGTCATTCCCGACTTGATCGGGAATCCAGAAGTTGCCGGTACTGGATTCCCGCTTTCGCGGGAATGACATTAAGACCGCACGTTTTTCAATGAGTGAGATTTTGCCATTCTCGAATTCAACAAAGATGATTTCTTCTCCGGACGGCAGATAAATTTCCACGCGATTTTCGCGGGTGCGGAAATGTCCCTGGCGCGGATCAATGGGGTTGCGGCTGTATTGCAGCAGCGTGAGGCGGCGCGCCAATTCTTTTTGCGTAAGTTTGTCTCCGGGCGCGAGTTTGATCGCAACTTTCTCGTATTCTTCCGGGCTGCCTACGACGTAGATGCAGGAGACCGATGCCACGATCAGCACGTCTTTTCGCGTGAGCAAAGACGCGGTGGAGGAGTGCCGGAGCGCATCAATGGTCTGGTTGATCTTCGCGTCCTTTTCAATATAGGTGTCGCTCTGGGGGATGTACGCTTCCGGCTGGTAGTAGTCGTAGTATGATACGAAATAATGCACCGCGTTGTCCGGGAAAAATTCTTTAAACTCCTGATACAGCTGTGCGGCCAGGGTTTTGTTGTGCGAAATCACGAGCGTTGGTTTCTGGACTTGCGCCACTACGTTCGCAATAGTAAATGTCTTTCCTGACCCGGTTACCCCAAGCAGAGTCTGGTGTTGTGCGCCATTGCGAAGTCCGCTCACGAGTTTTTCAATCGCGGCGGGCTGGTCTCCGGTCGGAGCAAATTGACTTTTGAGGGTGAAGGGCATAAAGTGTTTTTATTCGCAGTACTTTAATACTATAAATAAGGAGAGTGGCATGGGTGATAGTATCAGAACAATAACGGAGCTGCCGCCTCATAACGATAAATATACCGCATTTTGTTCAGTTTGTTATGCAACTTTTACTTCCGGCATGGAAGAAATTGCAACCGAACGAGCGCGCGAATGTGCACAAAAAGGTTTTAGTGATGGTATTTTTGCTCCGGGTTCGGAGAGGATGGTCTCTCTTGGATGCTGTGCCGGTGAAGTTTGTGTGCTACTGCCTGTCGTAGTTATCACACATATATATGAACGGAAAACGCATGCCTTATCTTACCTGGTTGAAGGAAATCGTTTTGGAAGCCCTGGACGCTGGATTTTGCCGGCGCACGAGATCTTATAATTTTCTACTCCCTTTTCATGTTTTGACTTATGAAAGTCGGCAGACAAATCTGCCGCTTTTTTCTTTTGTCTAATTACAGTATGATGTTATCATGATCGGGTCGCTGGAGGGGACAATTGAATTCGTGGCGGAAAAGTATATCCTGCTTGGGGTGCACGGGGTGGGGTATAAGATTTTTTGCGGGGCCGGCACTCTTGATAAAATGCCAGAAAAAGGCGCTGCTGTCAAATTGTGGACGCACTTCCATGTGCGCGAGGATTCGCATGAATTGTACGGGTTTTTCCACTATGCCGAGCTGGATTTGTTTGAACTGCTGATTGCCATATCCGGCATCGGGCCAAAGGGAGCTTTGGGGATTTTAAATATCGCGCCGGTTGATACGCTCAAAAAAGCAATCGCGGCAGGCGATACGTCGTACTTGACGCGCGTGTCCGGCATCGGCAAAAAAATAGCGGAAAAAGTTATTTTGGAGCTGCGCGAGAAGATGTCGGGCCGCGGAGTATCGGTGGATGCGCCGGAACTGCGGCACGAAGCGGATGCGCTGGAGGCGCTGATGGGATTGGGTTATTCGCAGCGCGAGGCACGCGAGGCGCTTTCTGGTGCTGGAGAGAATTTGCCAGCCGACGGAGTTGAAGAACGCGTGAAGCGGGCATTACGAAGTCTGGGAAAGCAATCATGAACCAATTGTCGTTTCTCCAATCTTCCGAGTGGGAAAATTTTCAGAAAAATCTCGGCCGGCGTACCTGGCGGGTCGGGAATGTTTTAATAGTGCGGCATAGAATCGGCCGGGGAGGATGGAATTATCTGTATGCCGGCAGGCCTGCTTTGCCGGAAAAAATCGAACCGTTTCTTGCCGAGGTAAAAAAAATCGCGCAGGGCGAACAATCTGTGTTTTTTCGGATAGACCGCGCGGAGCCCGACGGCGGAGCGGCTGAGCGGGATGTTTTGGCAAGAACAGGACGCACGGGGCATCCAATGCAGCCGCAGCGAACGGTGATGCTTGATCTTTCAAAAGCCCAAGATGCGCTGCTCTCGGCAATGCACGAGAAGACGAGATATAATATCCGCCTTGCGGAAAAAAAAGAAGTTGTGATAAAAAAAGTTTTGCGCCGGAGCGCACAGGAGGACTTTGAAATATTTTGGGATTTGCTTCAGATAACGAGCCGCCGGAATAAATTTCATACGCACGGGCGGAAGCACTATGAGATGTTGGTCGAGACACATTCGCCGTATTTTTCCAATGAGTTATTTTTTGCCGAATATAAGGGCAAGCCGATTGCCGTAGCGATGGTAAATTTTTATCAGCCGACTTTTGGACTGCCCGGTGTGGCGACCTATGTGCACGGGGCGTCTTCAAATGAAGCCCGCAGCGTGATGGCGCCGTATGCGTTGCATTGGCATATTGCTCTTGAGGCCAAGCAGCGCGGATTCGGATGGTATGATTTGTGGGGAATTGACGACCGGAAGTGGCCCGGGCTGACTCGATTCAAGCGCGGATTCGGCGGAGATGAGATTGCATACGCTTCGCCGGTGGAAATTATGTATCGCCCGTTTTTGGCGGGATTATACCGCATTGTAAAATGGTTTCGATAATCCCTTTGCAAACCAATCACTTTTTTGTTTAAGTTAAACTTCGTTTACAAGTCGCAAAAAAGCAATTGGTTTTCTTAACACATGCGTCAACTTTATTCTCTCTATCATTTCTTGCTTGCTTTTGCGGCCGCTGTTTGGTATGGGTTTCCATCGCGCAATATGACTGTGATCGGGGTTACCGGAACCAAAGGCAAAACCAGCACTGTGGAGCTGTTGCACGAAGTATTGTCGGAGACCGGCGAAAAAGTGGCATCTTCGTCTTCTCTTCGGTTTCGGATCGGCAGTGACATAACGCCCAACGATCTGAAGATGACCATGCCGGGGAGATTTTTTTTGCAACGGTTTTTATACCGGGCAAAACAGGCAGGATGCCGGTATATTGCGCTTGAGGTGACTTCGCAGGGCATCATGCAGCACCGGCAGCGGTTTATTCAATTTGATTCTGCGGTATTAACCAATATCGCGCCCGAACATGTTGAGGCGCACGGCGGGTTTGAAAACTATGTTGCGGCTAAGCAAAAATTGTTTCGCGTGCTTGCGCCGGACGGAGCGGTTATCCTGAACCGTGATGATGCGCAATCCAAGAATTTTGCGGCCGTGACCCGCGCGCGTACTCAGATATGGTATGGCCGCGGCGGTATTGAATTAGGCGATGTTAAACACTCGGTGTCGCACAATGGCGAAGGTATTTCTTTTGTGTTGGACGGAGCGCTCATTGAGTCGTCTTTGGAAGGAGATTTTAATTTTCTCAACATACTTGCCGCGGTTGCAACCGGCATGCGCTATGGTATTCCGATGCAACGGATGGCAGCCGCTGTGCGGCGCGTATCAGGCATCAGCGGCCGCATGGAGTATGTGCAGCGGGAACCGTTTGCCGTGATCGCCGATTACGCGCACACGCCCGACTCAATGCAGGCAGTGTACGAAACTCTTATCTGCGATCATCATCGCCTCATCTGCGTGTTCGGGGCAACCGGAGGCGGGCGCGATACCTGGAAGCGGCCCGAGTTTGCAAAAATCGCGGAACGGTTCTGTGAGACGGTTATTCTGACAAATGAAGATCCGTATGACGAGGATCCCGAAAAAATTTTAGATGACATTGCAGAAGGATTTTCAGAAAAATTTGTGCCGCGCGTTATTCGCATACTTGATCGAAAGGCGGCTATCAAGGAGTCGATTCTCCGCGCTCGTGCCGGAGATGCCGTCATTGTAACCGGCAAAGGAGGCGAACCATGGCTCATGGGCCCGCATGGAACCAAAATCCCATGGGACGACCGTGCGATCGCGCGCGAGGCGCTTGTCCCGTTGAAGTAAACTTCTAACGGGACTTGTATGATTTTAAAATATGCTATACTAAAGGTATCTATGGCTGCGCATAAAAAATTTGAAATTATTCCGGAAGATATCGGGGTGCGAATGCGTGTGCAGGGAAAAACTTGCCGCGAGCTTTTTCGTAATGCGCTTGCAGGCCTTGCCGCGTACATGAAGCCGGATGCCGCGTCTTTGTCGAAAAGCCGGCAGCAGGCGAAAGAAGAGATCTCGATCGAGACGGTTGATTTGAATTCGCTCCTGGTTGATTTTCTTTCCGGAGTGATCGGATATGCGGACGGTCGGGGCGCGGTTTTCACCGGCATTACGTTTAAAAAATTCGGAGAGAATTTTCTGTCCGGCGAACTGAATGGTGTGGTTACCGATCAATTCGACAACGAGGTTAGTGCGGTTTCCTATTCGGACGTGGACATACGAAAAAATCCCAAGACGCGGTTATATGAAGCGATAGTCACCTTTGAGGTTTGATCTTTTATGAACACCTTTGATCTGCAAATTCAATCAACGGCATCCGACGGCAAGCATACGCCCGCGGAAATTGTGCGTATGGCAGCGGAACGCGGAGTGGTAACTATTGCCATGACCGATCATGACACGGTTGCCGGGGTGGCGGAAGCCGTGGCTGCGGGCGGTGAATCCGGCGTACGCGTGATCCCGGGAATTGAGATGTCGGTTGAGGAACACGGCCTGCATATACTGGGGTATGGGATTGATTGTGCGAACGAAAAACTGCTCCACAGCCTTGAAGAATCAAAACAGGGCCGCATCGCAGGTGCGCAACAGATGGTAAAAAATCTTCAACAGGCCGGGTTTGTCGTGACATGGGACGATGTGCAAAAGCAGGCAACCGGTGCGGTAGTTGCGCGGCCGCATCTTGCCCGCGCGGTCATAGCGCATCCGGAAAACAATGTGAAGCTCGGCGGCATTTCGACCGTACATGATTTTATTGAAGCGTTTCTTACCGACGACAGTCCAAATTATGTGCGCCGTACGCATATTTCCGCGGCGGACGCAATCGGGCTGATTCGTGATGCCGGCGGCGTTGCGATCTGGTCGCATCCGGCAATCCACTTTCGCAACGATCCGGACGGTCTTGAACACATGCTGCAAAAACTGATCGAGTGGGGAATCAAAGGAATGGAGGTATTTAATCCGTCTCATACTGAAGATGATGTCGAATATCTGGAAGGCCTGGTTGCCAAATACAATCTGCTTCGCACTGCCGGGTCGGATTTCCATGAAGCCAGGCCAAGCCAACGCGACAGTGGTTCGACTGCGCTCCTCTCTATGAGGGTTGAGGCTCTCGAGAGCACCACAAGTCAAGGCCTGCATGCCGCCGAATTTATCGGCGACTATGAGACATATGGATTTTCTACGGAAGGGATCATCGAGCTGCTTGATAAGGCAATAGGTTGATAAAAAATCGCCGGGTGTGCTACGCTGATCAAAGAACATTGTAATAATCCGTTCTTTGGCAGTGAAAGGAGAAGTCTCATGAAGACACTGCTCTTTTTTTTGTTATGCGGCCTCCTTTTTCTTGTTGGCTTGTATTTTTATCGGGGTAGTGGCAGGACCCATGGATCGTTCGAACTTGAGCGGGAAATCGAAAGGATTCAGGCGATTATAGAGCAGGAGCTGTTGAAACCCGATGTTGCAAGCCATTATGACGCGCCGCGCTATGCAGTCTGGAAAGGCGGATGTTATGACCGCGAAAACCACTCACATATTGTTTTTGCGGGGTTTAATCTTGCCACTGCTCGTGATCGCGTGATTCTAAATACGCAAAGATTGTTTGTTCAATATAGGCATCCGAGATTGGGCGTGCAGTGGACCAAAAAATCCATAGCAGTGCCCGCAGGTACGCAAATTCTTGAGGATAGCGAAGGACATATGGTGCTGAAACGGTGCTGCAATGGCGCGGTTCCCCCTCCGGAAAGACCGCCGTCCGCTTTCCTTCCTCCGGTCATATGGCTAGATCAACCTCCTGTAAGTACACCGCCTCCGCCGCCATTATTTCCATTGCCGCCAACTGAAATATCCGTACCTCCGACCACCATGGTTGCGCCTCCTCCGGATTTTGGATTCTCGCTTTCTCCTCCAATACAAACCGGATTGCCCAGGCAGCCGGCTTCCAATGAGGTAGTGACGCCAGTGGAAGAGCCGAGTTCATTCACATATGTTTTGATGGGTATTCTACTGGTCGGGATCATCGTCTGTATTTGGCGGATCAAATCAGATCGATAATTTCTTCGGACATGTTGGCGCGATCCTTGGCGATCGCGCTTTTTTCATTTATCATAAGGCGGGACATTTACATAGATCTCTCAACAAGGAGCCGTGCCATGGCAGGATTTTGCGTTGCCGGACAAGGCGGAGGATGCGCTTCGGCGTATCATGCGGGTGTGATTAAAGCACTGGAAAAGCGATTTGGACTTGATTCACTCAAGGGCGTTAGGGGAAGCTCCGGACTGATCATAAATTGGTCGTATGTCATCAGCCGGCAAACGGACATCATCATCCCCATTTGGGAATTTCTTTTCCGATCAAAAAAATTCATAACCCCGTTGCGGCATCCGACCGGACGCGGAGTCATGGATATTGATTTTTTGGTGGATCGCGTTGTGTATCAGGGTAAATTTGCCTTGGATCTTGATGCATTTCATGACAATCCGGCACAGATGGATATAGGCGTTACCAATGCCAAAACGGGACAATCCAGATTTTTTAAAAAAGACAGCAGCGCCAGCTTTTATAAGCTGTTGCATGCTACCTGCATGGTTCCTTATTTTGGCAGCAGCGGGCCGGTCGAAATATATGACCAGATGTATTATGACGGAACCATCGGAAGCGTGCTGGGATTGGAGCGTATTCAAAATGAACAAAATATTCTTTTGATACTCACGCGGCCGTATCGTCCGATTGCGCACATGTGTGCGGCGCGTACACTGCTTCGGTGGGCGCTGCTTCGCCATGAATCTCCCGAGCTGCAGAAAGCAATTTGGAGCATGCCGATGCGGTACAATAAAACGCTTGAGAATATGCACAAGATCATGCGTAGAAAAAATGTGGCTGTTATTTGTCCGGAGGAAAAGTTACCGGTTTGGCGGATTGATACGCGTTTGGCCCGTTTGCGGAAAACGATTGCACAGGGATATGAAGACACGATGCACCACAAGGGGCTGGAACGATTTTTTGCCCGACTTTAACTTTAGAGGAAGCATTATCAAGCGCTGATCAAAAGATTGCGCTTTTTGATTTTTTATAGCATCTATGTTAAAAATGCATAAGTTCTTTTTACCGACAATGAAAAAGGGGAAATAGATATGAAAAAAATGCTTTCCTGTCTATTTGTGATCATAACATTGTGGTCGAACCGAGCCATGGCCGAGAGCGCCATACAAAGTTCCGTTGATGATTCCTGTCCCGCTACGCATTTTGAGTATGCGGGGAGAACATTTACCCTCTTGTTTAAGAGCAATGTTGCCGGACCCGGCGAAAGTTTTTTTCGAAATATGATTGAAAATCGTCGGGGTATCATTGTGCCTGCCTCCCATGAAGTTCCGCAAATTCGTATTCTGATTATTCCCCGAAATAACACAATTTCAGCATATCTTAGAATCGAGCAACTGGTTGGACGGAGTGTGCTCCCGCTTGCGGACAATAACAAGTTTGTTTATTTGACAAAGCAATGGGAGCAACTTAATGATGCCGAAAAGGATGTGACAATGCGCGTTATAGCCCAATGGGTCATAGATACGGCATGTCAAAGGTGAAGTGATGGCTGCATCAGATAGATTCTGGTGCAGCCTTTTATTATTTCAGTTTGATTTTTTCTCCTTCTTGCCGTATGCTCCTAAAATGCATGACACTCTGGTTATTGATCTGGAAACAAAAAAATCTTTTGCGGAGGTGGGAGGGGAGCGGAATATAACGCAGCTCGGGATTTCGGTTGCAGGCGTATATTCGTATGATAAGGATCTCTTTGTTGCGCTTGAAGAGCACGAACTGCCGCAGCTTGAAGACATGCTGCACCAAACCGGCCATATTATCGGGTTTAATATCAACCATTTTGATATTCCGGTTTTGAAGCCGTATATCAAAAATCTTGTGGTATTTGAAAAAATTGCGGTTACCGATCTCTATCAGGATGCGGTGGATTTTCTCGGGCATCGCGTGGGGCTCAACGCGGTTGCGGAAGCGACGCTTGGCGAATCAAAATCCGGGCACGGGCTTGAGGCGCTTGAATGGTTCCGCCAGGGGCGCGTAGAAGAGGTAAAAAAATACTGCCTTGACGACGTGCGCCTGACGCGCGACGTGTACGAGTATGGAAAAAAGAACGGGCATATTCTGTTTCGTTCGTTTTCCGACAGCAAGATACACTCCGTGCCGGTCGAGTGGGCAAAAGGCTATGCCAAACCAAGCCGCGTGCTGCTTGAAGAAGCGCTTGCCAACCGCAAACGCCTTGCCATTGAATATGTGTCTTCCGAAGACCATGACGGATTGGGCTTCAAAAAAAAGCGACTGATAGACGTATACGCGATCAAAGGCGACGAGATCGAGGCATACTGCCATCTGCGCAAAAGCGTGCGCATGTTTCGCATCAACCGCATCCTCAAGATCGAGCCGACCGACGAGTCATATGTCATGGCGCAGGACGCGCAACCAGCGCTGTTTTAGCGTGGCTTGATTTCTTGCGTTTTGTGCGATACGGTTGGTAAAAATTCTTTGAAAAATAGCACAGGAGGGCAGGTATGAAAAATAATATCAGAGTGGGTGATGACGAACAGATCCCGACGCTCAGTCTGTTGCAGGCCGCAACGCTTTTTCTCTGGGTTGTGCCAAGCTTGGCCGATCAAACTACCCCTACTCGTCTTGATTTTAAGAAAGGTGCGAAGATATTGTACGGAGATAAATCGCTGTCCTCAAATGTTTCAGCACTTGTTACCAAGGGAATTCTTGATCGGAAGCGATTGCGAGACGAAAAGAGGGAAGCCTACGGCCACTTTTTCGGCGATGTTACGCGCGTACGCATTTCCGGTTGGCCCGATACCTACGATGTGACAAAGCCCATCCCCGAGGATTTAAAAGCAGCTTTAGAGGAAACAGTGGCAGCTCCCCGGCGAAGGTATAAAAGAATAACATAAGTGCGAGTGGTATTTTTATTTGCAAAGAGCCTCTATCGGGGCTCTTGTTTTTTTATGCCCGTGCGATAGTATTTCTCTATCTTTGACAACAATATAACAAAAAGGAGCGAGTGCAATGGAACATGCCGTATTGAGCCCGGAAGACGGACAAAAGATTCTCGAAAAAATAAACCCCGATAATACGCAGGGTGGGCAGTTTATCATTGTTCACGGCTCGTCATTTAGAAGGGCGCTGGATCCGCATCGCGTTGAGATGGTACATTATCCTAACCTTTTTGATTTTTTAGTAAACAAAGTGGGGAAAGCGCTTCCATGCATTCGTGAGCCGATTATGGTGGCTCCTGTCAATCTTTCCCAACGCATTCAAGATGTAGCGAAAGGTGCCGGATTCAACGTCTGGCTGGCGCACGATGTGCAGCTTGAAATTGAAGGATTTCTTCAGACAATGGACAGGAGGATAACGTCCATTACCCTAGTGTCCAATGAAATATCCGATTGCACTTTGGAGATGCTCTTGGAATATGCGCGAAGCGGGATTGCGGTTCACTTTGTGGGAACAACAACGGGAGACAGAGACGGCGGCAAAACATCCGAAAAAATTCATGCGGCAGTCTCCAGTCTGTGTAACCTGGATTTTATAGATATCTCGACTGCGATAGAAAATATCGCTTTATCTTTTCATTCCGATGCTGTTCGGGTTATGCACACAAGTCCGAAAGAACCGACTCCTGCAAAGAAAATTTTTGCTCTTGTCAACGGTGCGTCTTTTGCCAGCGCGATGCAACTGCACAACGTCGGAGTGTCTGATTATAGGGTGCTCTACCACATTCTTGTCAACGAAATCGGTATGGATTGCGAACACGCCGCTTGTCCCGTGATGATCGGATCTCCGCGGATGCACTCGAGGACGCAAGAGGAAGTTTGTACTGCAGGTTTTGATCTGATTATGGCATCTGACGGGAAAAAAATCGGCGACTGGATGCTGGAAAAGGTTTTGGAGCAAGATCCGCAGACTGTATCGAGGTTGGTTATCGTGGCAAACACTCTTTCATATTTAAGGGAAGCGCTTTTAGAAAAAGAAAAAGCCGGCATGGACATCTATATTGTGAGTACCAGGTTACAAGATAAAAAACGTGGCCGGCCGATGCTGGATCCCGAAGACGATTTTATGATCTCCGCAAATGCGCATATGCATTTTGTGGAAATAGGGCAGTATGCGAACCAGCTGATGAAAGTCCCGCTGCAGCTTCTTGATCAAAAGCAAACTCGCACCCTTATTTTGACGTTTGATATTCCACCGGGGGCGAATCCCGATGAAGTAGAGTGTTCTTTAGTAAGAAGCGTCAGCAACTTTTTAGCACGCCACAGCATCCGGGAAGGCAATTATACCATCCGGAATTCCGGCTGAAGAAAAGAACTGCGTCTTTATATTGCATTGTGGTCTTTGCGAGGACGGCTCTTATACAGAGTGCTCATTCATTTTTTTGATTTACAGATATATCAAGGGTTCCGAAAGAATCCTTGATTTTTTATATGTTTGTGGTAGTGTATTTTCACTTCTTTGAAAAAAATCGAGAGGAGAGGAAAGATGGGTATTGGACAAAGCTCTGAAAGTATCTCGCAGGGTGCCACATTTATCATCATTGATGAGCGTTCACTCAATTCTATGCTTCGTGGTCCTTTAAGAATCCGGCGGAGCAACTTCAAGGAGATATACGAAGTGTTGGTTTCTGACATTGCCGGTGGCGCGCAACTTTTTGGCAAGCCGATGTACGTTTTACCACCAAGCGTGGAAGCGAGTATCGGAAAACCTTTGCGTGATGCGGGGTTTAATGTTCAACCTGTACCATCTGAGAACAGTCAGGATGACCATTTTATTATTGAAGTGTTGCTGGGGCTTGATCCGACGCAGGTCGGAAAGATCATCCTGGTTTCCGCTGATATCTCTGACTATTACTCTTGTCTGGAAGCCAAGCGTAATCAAGGCATAGCGGTGCATATCGTGGCAACGAAAACAGAAGATCCAAGGAGCGGGGCATCTATGATTTCAACACAGCTTACTCCGCTGCTTGGCAGTGTTTATGAATTTACCGATCTCGCTACCTTTGTACAAAAGATCGCAATCGAGATGTATGCGCCACAAACTTCATCCGTCACCGAATCCGATTCCTCTGGAGTAAAAAAAATAAGATGGACATTGGCCTTCCCGGAATCTGTGGACGGCAGTGATCTTGCTGCGCGTCATGCTCTGCTTAAATTTGTTGATAACTTTGTGACAAAATACGGACTCCGTATCTGCACGCTCCAACTGGAAGAAACGAGGGGAGTGGTTGCGCTGGATGTGTATGGTTCCGACTATAGGGATGTCGTACGGGCATTCAATGCGGAGGCAACTGCCTTTATTCTTGAATTTGACATTGAACCCTCGATCTTTCGGTACGGTGACTTGACAGCCACATCTTTGTAGTGTATAATAGCAGCATTCGAATACCGATTGCTGCTATATTTATTTACGGATCATTGAAAATGCGATCGTGACCGTCCGGATGGAAGGGCAACGCGGACACTCATAAAATTACACAAATTGGAGTGCGTCTGCCCACTGTCCTTCTGTCCGGGCGGTCAGGAAAAGGATCGCCCCAGCGCAAGCGGATTTGAGTCATCTGCTACCTCCGCAGATTGATCTTAACCGTCTTGCCTTTATTGATTTTTGTGAAATTTTGGAGGTTTTTATGGCAAGGTCCATAGGTTGGCGCGCGGCGAGAGCACCGCGCGGGCACATCTGTCACTCTCGACTTCCCGAAAGGGAAGAAAAGAGTGGAAACGCTCCTCTTTCGTTTTGTGTGTTCGGAGGCATTGCCTTCGCACACGCCAACGAAGTTGGGGTGTGGGTCACCCTCGTGGGTGGCCAAAAAATATTTTTGAGACATGTTAAGTAATCTTTAGGGAGGAGCGCACGCGTTCCTCCCGACCCTATCCGATTTCAGGAATGAGAGTTCGTGAGATCAGATGGGGTGCGTGAATAAAATCCGGCAATGTGCCGGATTTTTAAGTTGTAAATTGCGGCAAAATCGGGTATGATTCTCGTGTTTGGGGTTTCTGTCCTTGTAGTTCAATGGATAGAACGCGGGCCTCCGAAGCCCGTAATGGCAGTTCGAATCTGCCCGAGGACAGTATTTTAGGGTAATCCTCTGTAATTTGACATTACCTACTAATAAGTGTAGGATTAGTAGATAATTAGTAGTTGTCTATTTTAAGATATTGATGCCATTTTTATGGAGAAACCCCCAAACTGGAAACAAATTCTTGATAAGTCCCGCGCGAATATTTTTGAAGTTATGCAGTCTGAAAAAATGCGCAGTCTGATTGCGCATGCCCAGGAAAAATATGCTTATTGGGACACATTTAAGCATTACACTTTTCCTACTGAAATAAAATCGGAAGAAGCTTGGGCGCTGCTTAAACTTTCAAGATTGCAAAAAGAACCGACTCCCGCTAAGTCAAAAGACGGGTCTTATTTCGGTTTTAGTTTTACTAAGTCTTTATACAGAAGACTGAACTTTATTGATGTGCATGGAGCTGGTTTCATCAAGACTTTAGCAGCGAGGCCAAGTCCGATGCAGAAAGATCAGCTTATCATAAGCGGTCTTTCCGAAGAGGCCATCGCTTCCAGCCAAATCGAAGGCGCAAGCACTTCCCGAAAAGTTGCAAAGGAAATGATCTATTCCGGGCGTAAGCCGAGAACCAGAGACGAGCAGATGATTATAAATAATTATCAAGTCATGCAACGGCTCGATGATCTCAAAGAACTTGATTTAAGTGAAGAAATTCTTCTCGAAATTCAAAGAAGGATAACCAAAGATACGTTGGATGATCCTCGCGACAGCGGCAGGTTCAGAAAAAATGAGGATGATATTGTCGTTTCTGACGGATTAACCGGAGAGATTGTTTTTACTCCGCCTACGGAGAAAGAAATGAGAGCGCAACTTGCGGCGCTTATCGCGTATGCAAATAAGTTTGAAAGCGCAGAAAATGATTTCATACATCCCGTTATAAAAGCGACTGTGCTCCATTTTTGGCTTTCATATCTGCACCCCTTTCCTGACGGCAACGGAAGAACCGCTCGGGCGCTTTTCTATTGGTATCTTATGAAGAGGGGCTATTGGCTATTTCAATATCTTTCTGTTTCTCGTGTTATCAAAGCTTCCCGTAAGAGGTATGATGAAGCATTCTTGCATACGGAGCTGGACGACAATGATCTGACTTACTTCATCCTGTATATCACGGATGCAACGTGCACTGCGATAGAGCAATTATTAGACTACTATGACAAAAAAGTTCGAGAAATAGATCAATACAAAAAAGTCGCAAAATTTCATATTGATTTGAATGAAAGACAGGTATCGCTTCTCGCGTACTTTCGTCGTCATCCGGATGAGATCACTGATATGAAGACTCATAAGGCCAAGCACGGCGTGGTTTATGAAACCGCAAGAAGAGATCTCATGCAGCTGGAAGCAAAAGGATTTCTTGCCAAAATACAAAGAGGGAACAGAATGGTTTTTCTGCCAAACCTTCAGCGAATCAGGAAACTTTTGAAATAATTTTTTTGAATCGCAACAGGAAACTGGAAAATTTTATGCTATCTTCTCCAATTGCTGATTTTCTGCGGAGTTTTAAGGCGCACGATGCGGCAGTATTGGCCGCGGACGGTGCCGATGAGATGATCCGCGTGCATGCGGTTACCAGCCGGCTTGGCGGGTTGTATGAGCGCATGCGGTATTTTGTTGACCACAAAGAAGAACATACGATCCGGCGCAGCGCCATTGAGCGCATGCTCAAGCGCAAGCTCGTTTTTGAACAGCAGAAAGAAGTCGGGCGCTCGCTGGTGCATGAATTGGTGAGCGCAGGATACTTGCCGAATGAAAGCGCCACGGAACGCGCCGCGGCCCAAGTGCAGAGAATCGCGCATGCGTATGCGGCGCTTGAACGCGCGGTTCGCAGCCGTACGTCAGACCAGAAGATACTTGCGCCGATTATCGGTCTTGCCGCAAGCGAGATTGAGGCACTCTGGTATGGGACAGTGATTGATGATCTGATTGCAAAAGCATTTTATGAATCAATCAGGCCGCGGGTCAGCTGCGATGCGCCACTGTCCGAAGAAGAACTGAACGCGCAAGTCTATATTGCATGCCGCAGGACTTTATTGCGCAATGATGACCAGGTTATCAGATATGCATTTTGGTGCGATGTGCGCTCACAGCCCGCCGATGAAAATCTTTCAATCGAGCCGGAAGAAGACGAGAGTTCCGCAATTTCCGCGGACAGATATATCCTGTTCGCGAAGCGGATGCATATCGCGCTTAACCATCCGCTTGGAAATCAGTTTTCCGTAAAACTTCGAAATCATGCGATCTATTTTGCGTTGATTCGGGAGATCGCGGAAACGCATGGAGCTGCGACGGAGCGTATTATGGGCGATCCGGAGCTGCTCGCCAGGGAGGCGGAGCAACTGCTCAAACCGAAATATGAGAAAACGAACCGCCGGGCGCGGCAAAGCGGCATCCGCGCCGTGATCTATATCATGTGCACGAAAATTTTGCTTGCTGCTGGAGGAGAGCTGCCGTATGAAATTTTTATCTTGCACGCGGTCAATTATCCGGCGCTTGCGATAAATATTATTTTTCATCCGCTGCTTCTGCTCGCGATGACCTGGAGTATTGCGCCGCTTGGAGCCGAAAATACCAGGCTTGTTCTCGCGGGCATGCGCGAAATTTTGTATGGCGAAAACAAACAGCTCATTCGGTTAAACTCCAAAAAATCAAAAGGAGCCCTTCATCTGTTTTTCGGCGCATGTTATGCGGTATTGGTATGCGCCATATTCGGATTGATCGCATGGGGTTTGTATCGGCTGCACTTTAATCCCGTAAGTGCCGCGTTATTCTTGTTTTTTCTGACGGTAGTCAGCTATCTGGGTTTCCGCGTCCGGTATACGGCACAGCAATGGCGCGTGCGCATCAGCGAAGACGAAGGCGGCCTGTCATTGTTCGTAAGCGCGCTTACGCTGCCGATCGTGCGCGTCGGACGCTGGATGAGTAAAACGTTTTCCTCGATCAACCTGCTCGTATTTATCATGGATTTTATCATTGAAACCCCATTCAAGCTGCTGTTGAAATTTTTTGACGGGTTTCTCTCGTTTCTCAAAGAGAAGAAAGAAGAGACCTATTGATATAATGGCGGCGCAAGGAAAAATCTGCTATACTGTCCGTAAATATATTTATGCGTACATTGTCCGGTATTTTCGCAGGCCTTATGTTGGTATCGCTGCCGTTCGTTGCGTCGGCCGGTACGGTTTTGTCGCGTAATCTGCATTTTGGCATGTACCGCAATCCGGACGTGATTCTGCTGCAGAATTTTTTGCGCAGTCAGGGGTATTTGTCGCTTCCCGCGACCGGCAATTATTTGAACGGGACGATCCAGGCGGTGAAAAAATTCCAGCAGGCGCACGGCATCGCGCCGATTGGCGGATACTTCGGCCCGCAATCGCGGCGTGTGGCAAACGAGATCATTGCCGCACAGCAGGCCATGCCTACCGGCAGGCAGGACGGAGCCGGCAGTGCGGGGGTGACAGGCGGAGTTTTGAGTTCGCCGTTTGTCGGCGGTCTGGCAACCACGTCGCCGTACAAAGGCAAGATATTTTTTGATTGGGTGCAGTCCGGGGGCGAGGTGCAGGACGAGCGCATGTCCGTGACCAATCGGACCGATATCGAAACCATTCTGGTCAGCGGATTTTCAATCACTACGGAGCATGGACAAAATTACGTGGTTCCGCTCGGATTCGGGCTGCCGGGGTTTTCTGCGGCTCCGCTGGATCCGATCGTACTGCGCCCGCACGAGCGCGTAATTATCAGCGTGGGCAGACAGAGTAAAAACATGAATTTCCGGGAAAATATGTGTACCGGGTATTTTGACGAGACTGCGCAATTTTCTCCGGGGCTTTCGCATCGCTGTCCGGCGACCGATACGCGTACCTTGCATAATTTGTCCGACCAGTGCGTACGGGTGATTTCCGGCATCGGCGGATGCCGTACCGGACCGCTGCCCGAATTTGTTGACCCTACGCGTCCGGAGTGCATGGAGTATATCGCGCAAAATTTCAATTATGCCGGATGCGTTGCAAATTACAAATCGCGGCCGGATTTTTACAACGATCAGTGGCTGGTCTGGATGCAGCGTACAGTCCCGTTTTTCAACAAGCGGTTTGAAACGGTCACGCTGAAAGACCGGGAGGGCAGGGTAGTGGACGAATACAAATATAACAATTACTGATGAACATATCATTTCACGGTGCGGCGCAGGAAGTAACCGGGTCATGCTGCCTGCTCCAAACCGAAAAGACAAATCTGCTGATTGACTGCGGCATGTTTCAGGGAGGCGCGGAGCACGAGCAAAAAAATTTTATGGAGTTTGGGTTTGACCCCGCTTCGGTGCAAACGCTGCTGGTCTCGCATGCGCATCTCGATCATATCGGGCGCATACCGCTGCTGGTGAAAAGAGGTTTTTCCGGTACGATTTTTTCAACTGCGGCAACCAGAGATCTTTCCCGTTTGATACTCGAAGACGCACTGGGGCTGGCGCAGCGCGAGGGGCGCGAGCTTTTCAGCGCCGAAGATCTGGAAGCCGCATTCCGCATCTGGCATGCGGTGCCGTATTATGAAAAAAATACTGCGGAGGACGTGGAATTCCGCTTCGGCCGCTCCGGGCATATCCTTGGCTCATGTCTGATTGAGATTTGGGCCGAAAAAAAACATCTGCTCTTTACCGGAGACCTTGGAAACATTCCTTCGGTGCTGCTGCCTCCGCCGGACACGATTGAGGGAATCGAATATTTGATTACGGAGTCAACCTACGGCAGCAGGACGCACGAGTCTGCGCAAGAGCGGCAGCTGGAACTTGAGCGGGCGATAGAAGATGTCGGTTCGCGCGCCGGAGTGCTTATGATTCCGGCGTTTGCCGCGGAACGCACCCAGGAAATTTTGCATCTTATTAATGAGATGATGCATTTTAAACGGATTCCCGATATGCCTGTGTTTGTGGATGCTCCGCTTGCAATCCGCATCACGGAAGTATACGAACGCTATCCGGACGAATACCATGAAGATATCCGGGCGCTCATGGCGGCGCACCCGAATCTTTTTAAATTCAAACGGCTGCGCCTGACCGAGTCAGTCGAGGATTCCAAGGCCATTAACGACGTGCCCATGCCGAAAGTGGTTATCGCCGGTTCCGGCATGATGACCGGAGGACGTATTCTCCACCATGCCCGGCGGTATTTGCCGGACGAAAAGAGCATTCTGCTCATTATCGGGTACCAGGGCGCCGGGTCGCTCGGCAGGCGCCTGATTGACGGCGCATCGGTTGTCAGGATGTTTGGAGAAGACGTACCGGTGCGGGCTGAGGTACGGAAAATCGGCGGGTTTTCCGCGCATGCGGACGGTCCGCAGCTGTTTTCGTTTGCGGATCGCATGCGCGATACGCTCAAGCGGGTATTCGTGGTGCATGGCGAGCCGGCAGAAGCCATGTTTCTCGCGCAGGAAATCCGCGACCGCATGGGCATACCGGCCGATGTGCCTGTATTGCATGAGGAGGTGAAAATTTGATAGGACTTACGCGCTTGACTATCTTTGGTCATTCTGATCCGTCATTCGCCAACTGGCGAAGACGGAGAAGAATCTTGTTTCCGGCTTTTAAGCCAATGAGATCCTTCTCATATTGCGAACCCGGGTTATTTCTTCTATACTGTATCCATGAAAAACGCATCAAAACCAGACCAGCATATGCATCTGAAATACAAGCTCTGTATTTCCGGCGCTGCGGAAACCGGACACTGTGCACCGGGTGCGCTTGAAAAGGCAAAGGAGCTTGGAAGAGAAATTGTTGACCAGGGCGCGGTGCTCGTGACCGGTGCCACAACCGGAGAGCCGTATTGGGGTGCCATTGGCGCGAAGGAAGCCGGCGGGTTCGTGATCGGGCTTTCGCCTGCGGCATCGGAAGTCGAACATGTAAAAAAATACCGGCTTCCGCTCGATTATCACGATATCATTATTTATACCGGATTCGGGTATGCCGGGCGCAACCTGCTGCTCACCCGCTCCGCCGATGCGGTGCTGATCGTATGCGGGCGCATGGGAACGCTCAATGAATTTACCATCGCATTTGAAGATGACAAGCCCATTGGCGTGCTTACCGGCACCGGAGGCCTTGCCGATGACATTCAGGATTTGATCAAGCGCGCGCATCGGGGACCCGGCAAAGTGGTGCTTGACTCCGATCCGAAAACGCTTGTGAAAAAAGTCATGGAGCTGGTCAAACGCGACAAAGTAACGGAAACATAAAACTATGCTGCGCCTGCTCCAATCCATATTGCTTTTGGCCGGCATGATTATCGGCGTGGGGATGTTTGCCATCCCTTTTTCATTTGTACAGTCCGGATTCTGGCCCGGAGTTTTTGAGCTTGGGGTTCTCTCGCTGGTCGCCACGGCGCTGCATCTGCTTTATGGAGAAATAGTGCTTGCCACGCCGGAGTTTCACCGCATGCCCGGCTATATTCGCAGGTATCTGGGCCGCGAAGCCGCAAACATATCGTGGGGGTCCACGCTTTTCGGCACAGTCGGGACGCTGCTGGCTTATCTGGTAGTGGGGGCGCTTTTTTTACACACTATTTTAGGCCGCATTGCCGGGGGCGCTGGCGTAGATTTTTTTGCGATTATACTTGTATGTGCTGTCGGTTTGGTCACCATTTTCCCGATTAAAAAAGAATCCGCCGTCAACGGCGTACTGACTGTTTTTGAGATAGCATTCATTGCGGGGATATCTCTGTTTTTGCTGCCCAAAGTTTCTCTGCCGAATCTTGCCGGTATGCACGGGCCGGATATGTTCATGCCCTACGGAGTGCTGCTCTTTGCGCTTACGGGTGCGAGCGTGATTCCAGATCTCATCACCATCCTTGGCCGCAACAAAACGCGCGTGAGGATTGCGATTATCGCCGGATCGCTTATTCCGACCGCGCTGTATTTTTTGTTTGCGTTTGCCGTAGTTGGTGTAAGCGGGCAGGCGACCAGCACCGAAGCGATCGCAGGCCTGCAGCAGGTGCTTGGCGGCAATATCGCGCTGTGGGCGAGCGCGGCCGGATTTTTGGCAGTGCTCACTTCGTATATTGCGCTCTCGGCGAATTTTCAGGCGCTGCTCTCGCTTGATCTTACCATGCCGCGCCGTTTTGCCTGGTTTGTCGCTTCTGCGGTTCCGTTTGCGTTTTACCTCGCCGGCTTCCAAAATTTTATCGCAATCATCAGCATAGTCGGTGTCGTGGCATTTGGCATTGATGGCGTACTTTTTCTTCTGATGGGTAGAAAAGTCCGGCAGCAACAACACAACCGCAGTCCGGTCATGGCAAGCGCAAGCTATGTGATTCTCGGTGTTATTATCGTCGGCGTGGCTGCCGAACTCTTGCGTGCCATGTGATAATATGGTAGTGAATGGTACATGAACGTTGGTCTTTTCAAAAGAAAAAGGAGAGAGATATGGTCACATATCGCCGTCTTGGCAGAAATATTCGTGACAGTCGCTTGTCTCAACTTGCTCCCTATGTACAAAAAGTTATTCGAAAGATGCAGCGCCAAGGCATGTCTGTTGCGGAGACTGAAACACAGTATACATCCCGGGTTCAACTTGTTTTTTATGCAGGGCCTTTTTTGGTCAATGTGTACCATCTGCAATCTCATCGGCGGCACAGAACCTTTGCCGAGTTAGACAAAGATCGGATAAGTCAATTCGCTTATTCTCTATTTTTCCAGGAAGTGCCAGGATTTAAGGAACGCGTTTTTTACGTTCCTACCTCTGTGCTTATGGTCTATATTGGGCCAAAAAAGAAACGGCAGATAACGCTGCCGCTCAATGATGTTTCCTTGCCGGTAAAGGGGATGCCGCCCGATTTTACCTGGTTATTATATGAGGGCAAAAAAGGGCTGGAGCTCATGAAGAGCGCAGCGGAAACACTTTCAAGCGCAATCAACCGAGCATAGCCAATGCCCGGTTTTTACTTTTATATTCTTGTGATACATTGGCTATATGAAAATTATCGCCGATCTTCACATTCACTCGCCGTACAGCAGAGCGGTGTCAAAGCAGATGACCTTGGAAAATCTGGATTACTGGGCCGGGCTCAAGGGGATTACGGTCATGGGTACCGGAGACTTTACGCACCCGGCGTGGATCAAAGAAATTAAAAAGAAATTGGAACCGGCGGAGCAGGGATTGTATATGTTAAAATCTCAAATTTCAAATGACAAATTCCAAAAAAATTCAAAGCACCAAAATCAAGATTCAAAAACCCGTTTTCTGCTTACGGTCGAGATATCAAGCATCTATTCCAAGGGCGGCAAGGCGCGGCGGATTCACAGCCTGCTTTTTGCGCCCTCGATCGCGGCTGCGGAAAAAATAAACACTGTGCTAAACGCACGCGGCAATATCAAATCGGACGGCAGGCCGATCCTTGGCATTGATCCCAAAGAGCTGCTCAAGATTGCGCTCGATGCGGACCCGGAGTGCGTGCTGGTGCCTGCGCACATCTGGACGCCGTGGTTTGCGCTGTTCGGATCAAAGTCCGGGTTTGATACTATCGAGGAGTGTTTCGAAGAGTACACGAAACATATTTTTGCGCTCGAGACCGGGCTTTCCAGCGACCCGGCCATGAATTGGCGGCTCTCGGCGCTCGACCGCTTCGCGCTTATGTCAAACTCCGACAGCCATTCCTTGCGCCGCATCGGGCGGGAAGCAAACATACTGGATACCAGTCTTTCTTATCGCGGCATCATGGATGCATTCAAAACAAAAGATAAGAAAAAATTTCTTTCGACCGTGGAATTTTTTCCCGAAGAAGGCATGTACCATTACGACGGACATCGCGTCTGCAGCAGCCGCCTTACGCCGGATCAGACCAAAAAACTGCACAACCTGTGTCCTGTCTGTGGAAAACCTGTGACAGTCGGCGTGGTCAACCGCGTATCGCAGCTTGCCGACCGGCCGGAGGGTGTTCGCCCTGCCAATGCGATCCCGTATCTCAATATGGTGCCGCTTGACGAGATTATTGCAGAAGCGCGCGGGGTCAAATCCGCAATCAACAAAGGAGTGCAAGAAGAATATCTTTCCGTAGTACAGGAATTTGGCACTGAATTTGCCGTGCTGTATGATGTGTCTCCCGGGGATCTGAAAGCGCGTCTGCGTCCGGAAATCACCGAAGGCATCATGGCTGTCCGCGAAGGCCGGCTCCATATCGAACCTGGCTACGACGGCCAATACGGCACCGTAAAAATTTTTGAGAAAGGCGAGGTCTAAAAACTTTAGAACTTACGTGCCTGACTCTTTCCTGTCATTCCCGCGCAGGCGGGAATCCAGATTCAGGGATCCTGGATCCCCGATCAAGTCGGGGATGACAATTCGGGGCGAATCACATAAGTCCTGATATTTATGGTATACTAGCTCATATGAAGATTACTTTCTCATTTCCGAATATGTTTCGGTTTCCCAAGGTCAACAGTGTTATCCTGATTATTATTTTTGCTCACTTTATTTTCACTGCGGCAGCCGGATTGACCACGCCGCTGTTTGCGGTGTTTGTGTTGAACAATATCGGCGGGAGCGCCGTGACCGTGGTCGGGTTTGCCATTGCGATCTACTGGGTCGTGAAATCGCTGCTTCAGCTTCCGGTGGCCCGGCATCTTGATCGCGTGAGCGGCGAAATGGACGATCACAATGCCATGCTTGCCGGCGCGTGTATTTTTACCATCGCAACCTTCCTTTTCTATTTCAGCCGCGAAGTCTGGCATATCTACGGATTGCAGGTGTTGATGGCAATAGGCGATGCGCTGTTTGTGCCGCCTTTTTTTGCCATATTCAGCAGGCATCTGGATCGCGAGCACATCGGGTTCGAATGGTCGCTGTTTTCCAGTTTTTCGGTGGGTGCCGGATCCGCGCTCGGCGGTATTTTTTCCGGGTTGCTTGCAAGCATTGCAGGCATTCGTGTTATGTTTCTCATCAATGGCACGCTCATGCTGATCGGGTTTGTTATTTTATGGTTTTTGCGTCCGTATATTTCGCCCCGTATGGGATCTGCCGATGGCGGCATGATAATCGAGCAGAAACGGCCCTAACCTCCCCCCAAAAAACCATCCCCCTAAGGATGGTTTTTTTCATCCATCCCGGCCCGCTCCTGTGGATAACCATCTCTTCTTCCACCCTCTTTTGCGTGATATACTGTACTCTGTCCACCGATAGGTATACACAGGACTATACAGATGTCGCGATTCGCTGCAACCATCTTTGTTTTCGTATTACTTCTCACCAGCAGAGAGGCTGTTTTCTCCGTTGATTTCCCCACAGCCCATGCATCCGTAGCCACTCCCGCATCACAAACCCAAGCAGTCCCTGCCTACCGGCAGGCAGGCCTCCTCTCCTCCTTCACCTCATTCTTCTCCAATGACACCATAGCCAACTTCTTTCTCAAGATCATACCTCCGCCTTCTCTCAAACCCGCACCCAAGCCATCAACTTTACCCACCCCGTCCCTTTCCACAACCGACTCCGAACCCCCAACTCCACCCGCACCCTTTACCCCGCCTTCGACCCGAGCTCAGGCCGAGGGTAGCGCAGTCGAGGGGTCCCCCTCCCCAACCATCATCACCCGCATCACCGAACGCATCCTGCAACCAATAACTCAGATCACCAAGATCATTGAAACCACCACCATAGACAATACATCCC
>JACQRW010000005.1 GCA_016206285.1 Candidatus Sungiibacteriota bacterium | reverse complement strand
GGATGCGGGTGATGTCTGTGGTGCGCCCCTCGACTGCGCTCCCCTCGGCCTGAGCTCGGGTCGAAGGCGGGGTAAAGGTCGGGGTACTGGGTGCGGGTTGAGACAAGGTGATGGCGGGAGTAGGTTTTGTTGCAATGGGAGCGGTTGGGGTGCAGGAGCCGTAGAGGGTTTTGCACAGGGCAAGGCCGATTGAGTCGGTAATGCTCTTGAATGGATCGGTGAAGAAGGAGAGGAGGGAGGCAAGATTATCTTGCGGGGAAAATCGTTGCGAGTTAAAAGCTGATGAAAAGTTTTGGGAAGCGCGGAGAGAAATGGATGCAAGATCGCGGGATACGCCAAGGAGATCATGCGAGGTTTGGGCGAGAGAAAGATCCACCATGTTGTTGAGGCGATCCTGGATTGCGACAAGCGCGGCAACTCCTTTGTCCGGATAAAGCCATGCCTCTTCCGATGCAAGCGGTTCAAGCACGCGCGCACTTTTTATATTCTGGCCTGCATGCATGGCGAGCGTTCCCAATCCCAGAGATGCGGTGACGGCAAATACGGCAAGCGCGCTTGAGGTAAAAAACCGCATGCTATTTTCACGCATTAAAAGCGAAAACGGTTTTGCAAAATTTTTTTGATCAGGATGACGAGAAGACGTAATGGGATCAGTAGTTTTCGGCGATGAGCCGTTCTGCTTGAATTTCGCATGACCGTTTTCCTGCAAATACCCGTCCAGCCACTCATTTGTGGTAACCCAGTTTCTTCCTATTTTCAATCCATGCAGCTTTTTCTTGAAAATCAAAAATCGCAGGTAGTCCTGGCTAACCCCTCGTTCTTTGGCGGCATCGGCAAGAGATAAGTAGTGCCGGCCCGGCTCTTTTTGATTGTACTTTTCGTCTTGGTTCACGATGTGAGAACTATCGTTTATAGTCTCTATATATCAGCGAAAAACGATACCCGAAACTGTAAAAATTATGCTTTTAGTATAGCATGGACATATATGAAAATCGGTTGCTGCGCCTGTGCATAACTTACCCTTGACCTGACACGCCAAAAAACCGATGATAAGAGAGTAAGAAGCGCTCATGCGGATATATCCTCATAATGTTATATAAACCTTACTAACAATAAGGTCACTCCTATGAAGGTTTATAGGAGTTGCGTACTGCAATCTTTGAGAAACAAAGTCAATGAAATTTCTGTAAAAAATTTATACTACAAGCCGATTTACCCCTTGACAGCTTTTCATACATAGCAAAAAAGATACATGCAAACAAAATATGTTTCAATCAAGAAGGCGGCGCATATGCTCGGAGTAAGTCCGTTGACGCTCCGCAATTGGGATAAAAAAGGCACCCTTGTCGCCTATAGGAATCCGCTTAATAATTATCGAGTCTACCGTGCTGATCAAATAGAACTTTTCTTACGAAGAGTGGAAAATTCCAAAAACCGCCGCAATGGAAGAAAGATAGATATCTCGGTAGCATAGACAGACAATCGCAAATTAAAATCCCCCCTCGAGTCGGGGGGATTTTAATTTGTTCTCTCTATCGATAAGCCGAGTTCTGTCCCCCGATTTGAGTCGGGGGGATGATCATCTCTCTGGGCCGCTGATTGCTCAAGCTGCTCAAGCCCGCGTCAGACGCGGTTGCACCGGATAGGAGTTTTTCGTAATGCGTTGTTGCCAGCGCATCATGTGGGCTCTTACTTTATCCGCCGTAGCGGAGTATCCCGCGCGAAGGCGGGCCCACTCTTTTCACCCTCGCCGCCGATGCTTTCGCATCGGGTTGGCAGTATGGTCTCTGTGACACTGTCCCGTCCCGATAAATCGGGAGGCGGCCGTTAGCCGCTATCGCCTTCCCTCCGACTTTATGTCGGAAGGGGTGCCCGGACTTTCCTCCCCTCCGATTTGAATCGGAGGAGCGATCACCTGATAAAGAGAACACCGGGAGTATACCCCGGGTATGGCAAAAAAGCAACGATAATAGGACTTATGCCTTTGGCCAATTTCTTTGTCAAAACCTGCGGTGCTCAAACGCTGTAGCTCTACTACAGCTTATTTCACTCCTCGGTTTTTCCTCGAACTTGTCTCAAAGGAGTAAGTCCTAAATGAATTTTTTATCTGTGAAATCCAAGATCTGCGGGATTGTCATCACCGGAAACTCTCCCCACTTCGCCACCAATCTCCTCAAATTTTTTTCTCAATCCGGAAACTTTCTCGATAAGTTCTTTTGTTTTGGACGGCAACTTCTGTTCGCGCATAATGCCGCGTGACCAATAACTAACTACAAGCTTGCTGTCTCCGAATATTTTTTTTACTCCGCGGGCACGAGCAATCTCCAGCGCATACCGGCACCCCAGCAATTCGCCGTAATTGTTGGTTGCATCCGCATCTTGAATCCGAAATGTGCCGAATTGCGTAAGTTGGTTTTTGTGCATGACATGGGCAAGCAGGCCTGTGCCTTTTTCGTCGGTCACCAAAACCTCGACGCCATATCCCCTGCCGGTCCCGGCATCAAAATAAATCCCTGGCTGCAAGGCCGCGTATTTCTTTTTTATATCATACCGCGCTCCATCCTTGAGCCACTGCTCTGCCGCATCGCGCGTCGAAAAACCGCGATACCGCGCGCCGGCAGCGCCTTTGACCAAGGACTCGCAGGCATTCCACCCTTCAACCACTCCCTGTTCAAGCCGAGCTCGATGAACACCTGGAGGAAGAACATAGGCATAATATTTTTTCATCGCGTATATCCGATTTTCTGAAGCCAGTAATCATTTTCCCATTCCCACAGAATTTTTGCCGCAACAAACGCTTTCATGTCTTTATATACATCCGGAAACTCTTTGAGTTCCACATCCCCTTCCAGCGCCCCCCACTCATGCTGTTCGTCGGGACATCGAGCTGAGCTCGATCCGGCAGTCCATTTGGCAGACCGGATTTTGGCGCGGCCGCCTTTTTCGCGAAGCGTCGCCCGGCATTTTTTGCAGATGCGATGCTGGTCTATCCGGAGAATCCAGCGGGTTTCGATATCGCGCGGCAATGCAAGAGATTTCTTTACCTCAAATTCCTGAAGCGCAGTTACATACGCGGCAGTCTGCAGATTGTACTCCGGGTAAAACCCTGTGGAGGTCTTGATATCCAGCACTCCGAATTTCCCGTCAACCCATGCAACCGCATCAAGCGTACCCGCATACCGGTGTCGTGGCGACCAAATGCGCCGCTCTATAAACTCGGGGTGAAATTCGATCTTTCGCTGTTCATTAAACTTCTGAAATGCAGACACTCCCGGCTCCACTTCCGGAGAAATGCATGGCGAGCCCCCGATAAATAAGCCCTGTACGGCCTCATGCATGAGCGTGCCTTGGGCGGCAGATTTATTTTTTACCTCGTCGGCAGCCTCATAACTCCCCATTTCTTTAAAAAAAGCATCCAACGCCGGCTTGGATTTGATCTCCAGAATTTTGGTCACACGGGGAAACCATTGGTCTCCAACTTGGTAACCATTCAGTTCTTTAAATTCAGTTTCGTCTTTATGCCACATAGAAGAATACAATCAAAATTTCTAAATCCTAATTGACCTAATTTCTAATGATCATTGAGATTTGATTAGATCAATTAGGAATTAGGGCATTAGAAATTTACCTTCTTAATGCTTCCACTCCCGGCAGTTTTTCTCCCGTGAGAAACGCGAGCATTGCTCCGCCGCCCGCAGACACATGGGTAACGGTGCGGAGCAGTGTTTTGGCCCCGACCGCGGCAATCACGTCGCCGCCGCCCACTACCGAAATCGCCTTGGCACGGGCAATGGCGCGTGCAAGCATTTTGGTTCCCCGGGCAAATTCGGGAACCTCGGTATATCCGAACGGCCCGTTCCATACGATGGTCCCTGCTTTGTTCAGCAGCTCTGAAAAATGCTTCATGCTTCGCTCTCCAATATCCACGATATAATCATCGGGGTCTACGGACTCGATATCCTTTACCGTCCGGCGTGATGATCCGCGAAGACTTTTCACTACGACCACATCGCTTGGTATATGAAGTTTTTTGCTGCGAAGCAGGCTTGACGTGTTCAACCCGGATTTATCCTGCCTGCCGGCAGGCACGGCCTCCGATCGTGATTTTCCGATCTCATCGCCCTCAAAGGCATATATCGTATTGGCAAGCACTCCGCCGATAATAACCGCATCCGCGGTTTTGAGAAACTGCTTCAGTAATGGCATCTTGGTTTCAAGTTTTGCACCCCCGAGAATGGCTACCAAGGGACGTTTTGGTTTGTCACGAACCAGTTGAAGTGATCTGAGTTCATCATACAATGCCGGCCCCATATAAGCCGGAAGTTTTGCCGCCAACGCGACCATGGATGCGTGTGCGCGATGCGAATTGGCAAACGCCTCGTTTATATAGAGATCTCCCCAGCGAGCAAGTTCTGCTCCAAACGCATCATCATTTGTCTCCTCTCCGGGCCAGAAACGGATATTTTCAAAAAGCAGGCAGGGTGCCGGCTCATACGTTCGTTCAGCGCCGTCAGCAAACGGATCAGAAACAAAAGGCACCGCACGTTTGAGTGCGCGCTCAAGATACTTTGCAACCGGGCGCAGCGACAGCGATTTTACATGCGTGCCGTGCGGCCTGCCCCGATGCGCAATCAGCCGCACCCGGGCCCCGGCCTTTAGACATGCATGGATCACAGGCAAAACACGCAAAATCCGCAAATCGTCCGGAATGCGGCCTTTTGGGGCATCAACATCAAAATCAGCACGGATAAGCACTCGTTTTCCTGCGGCTACGGACGGCGAAAAAACACCAATTTTTTTTAAGAAGCCTGCATTGTTCATGCTTTTTATCTTATCCTATTTATGATATACTGTCACCTATTATGGCAATATCCTCAAAAACAATCCTCATCGTGGGAGCCGGATTCGGAGGCATAACTGCAGCCCTTAAACTTGAGCGACAACTTCGCAACAATCCCAGTTGGAACATTGTGCTGATCGATAAAAATCCTTACCAACTCTACACGCCCGCCCTCTATGAAATTGCGGCCATACCCAAAGAAGAGGCGGCTCCCGAGAACATGAAATCCGTTATTGCGATCCCGATTGCCAACATCATCGGCAAAAAGAAGATCGCTTTTCTTCAGGGGGAACTGACCGGCATGGACACAAAAAAACAAATCGTATACACGGCCCATGGCGCCCAAGCACATTATGATTTTTTAATACTCGCGCTCGGATCGGAAACGAACTATTTTGACATTCCGGGTTTGCGCGAGCATGCCCTGCCGCTCAAAAAATTTGAAGACGCAGTGCGCATACGAAATAAAGTCGAACGGATGCTTGCGCAGCGCCATACGCTGACACTCGTAGTCGGAGGCGCAGGCATGTCCGGCATTGAATTGATCGGTGAATTTTCAAACTTCATCCGTTATCTCGCAGAACGCACTATTCGCGATCCGGCATGCCATGCGCGTCTTGTTTTGGTCGAAGCGTCACATGCCATTTTGCCGGGTTTTGACCCGCACGTCAGAGAACGCGCGAACAAGCGCCTTGCCACACTTGGCGTTGAAATCCATACCGACAGCCGCATCACTTCGGTTACGCCGCAGGAAATTCTGCTCAATAATACGCAAACCATCCCCTATGACATTCTTGTCTGGACCGGAGGCGTAATGGGCAATCCCGCGTGCGGCACGGGCAGTTTCCCTGTTACCGACAAAAAAAACTGCGCCGTTAATGAGTTTCTAGAAATAGACAGTCATGCGTTTGCCATCGGAGACGCTGCTGGATTTATTGATCCGCGCACCAAAGCATTACTCCCTTGGAACATACCCGTAGCCGAGCATGAGGCACGCATGGTCACCCGAAATATAATGCGTGAAATCAAAGGAAAACAAAAACGTCCATTTTATCCGGCTCAAAAGTATCCGTATGTTCTGGCGATCGGCAAAAAATATGCCATCGCCGATCTTGTTTTCATTCGCTTCTGGGGATTTGCCGGATGGTGCGCAAAATTACTCGTCGAACTCCGCTACCTTCTCTTTATTTTGCCGTTCGGCGACGCAGTACGCATCTGGCTCAAAAGCATCCGGACATACACTTCCAACGATTAATCCCACTTTAACAAATTATGCTACGATCGTAGCATAATTTGTTAAAGTGAAAACTAATGTTCACCGGGTACGAAGCAGCGCGGCGGACGCAATCAGACGCGCAAATTCTTCCGCCTTCAGACTGGCGCCGCCGACCAGCGCTCCTTGCATATGGCCTCCAGACAGAAACCCTTTGATATTGTTTGCATTGACTGACCCGCCGTAGATAATACGGACGCTTTGTCCCGCAGTCCGGCCAAACATACCGGAAAGAATCTTCCGGATATAGATATTGCATTGAAAAGCGTTTTCGGGCGTGTCGGGATGGCTGCCGGGCATGGTACTGATGGCCCATATCGGCTCATACGCGATAATAAGATTTTTAAGCAGAGATTTTTTAACGCCCGCGAGTGCGGCTTCCAGCTGGCGCGCGATTGTCTCGGATACTTCGTGGCTGGCGCGCTCGCGTTCCCCTACGCATAAAACCGGTTTCAGACCATGCTCAAGCAAGGCACGGACTTTTTTGCCGACCATCTCGTCTGTTTCGCCTAAAAATATCCGCCGTTCCGAATGTCCGACAATAACATATGATACCTTCAGGCTTTTGAGCTGTTGCCACGAAATCTCTCCCGTGTACGGACCCGCATCTTCCCAGAATGCATTTTGGCTTCCCAATTTTACGCGTTTGAGTTCGGACAATACTGCAATCAGAAATGGAAACGGAGGAGCGACTATCACCTCGACAGTGCGATGGCTCAATGCCGCAAGCTCGGTTTTGCGGGCAAGATCCACGGCCTCGCGCAGCGTGACGGGATTGGCTTTCCAGTTTGCAATAATAAGATTTTTCATATTTTAATCTTTCTTAAAAACTTCGCCGCGCTTTCCGGGCTGATCGTGGATATCTCGATGCCGGTACCGATTTCAAACCCGGCCCAGATGGCGGTTTTTGGCAAAATCTCGAAATGCCAGTGATAGTGTTCGTATGAATGGTCGAGCTTAGCTTGATGGCTATTTTTGACTCGCGACGCAACGTCGGAGTTGACCGGAGCCGTATGCAGAAAAAAATTATAATCCGGATTTTTTAATCCGCGATAGAGCTTGGCAAGCGATACCCGGAGCACATGGGCAAAATCTTTCTGTTCATCCGGCGATATGTCTTCAAAACGCGATTGGTGGACTTTGGGGAAAATGCGTATTTCAAACGCGGTCCGCGACGCAAAAGGCGTCACCGCAGCAAAGTATTTGCTCGAGTAGACAATCCTTGTCTTTTCTTTCAGATCATACTGAAGCATGATACAATGCACGCATTTTTTTTCCTTTGCAAAGTAACGCTCTGATCCCTCGAGACTGGATGCAACATCCGGCGGCACTACCGGAATTGCAATAATCTGCGAGTGCGGATGGGCTATGGATGCTCCGGCAAGTTTTCCGTGATTATGGAAAAGAGAGATATATTTTACGCATATGTCATCCTGGAGCATGCGAAACCGGTCCTGATACATATGCACCACCAGCTCCGCTTCCTGGTCGGTCATATCCGCAAACGAGCGCGTATGATCGGCCGTAATCACCACTTCGTGCGCTCCGGCCCCGTTGGTCGAGACATAGGGACCCTTTTTGTTGAACACCGCACAGATACCTTTATCGAAAGCAGGATATTTGTTCAAAACTGTCTGCACCCACCAGTCAGATCCTTCAGTAGGACCGTTTTTCCCATAGACCACGCGGGCATCTGGAAAACGCTTTTCAAACGGACATGTGCTTTTTGGCTGTGTGAAAGGAATATGTTTCTGCACAAGAAAATCATTGGGCCGTTTTGACCGGCCGGTTGCGATCACCACCCAATCGCCGGATACGATATCCTGGCGGAGTTCGGAAATATTTTTCATTGCTCGTACTTACGGGTAATCAGATTCCACCTGATGCGGAATACATCCAAAAAAACTTGCAGATACGCTTTGAGCGTAACCTTACTGTCCGAGTCAAACGTCCACCTGATCGGTACAATGCCGATGCGATATCCCAGTTTCCGCGCCAAGGCAAGCACTTCGATATCAAACGAAAAACCCTGCATGCGCTCCCGGGAAAAAATATCTTCTGCCGCTTTTGCAGTAAACGCCTTAAAACCGTTTTGCGTATCCCAAATACCCCAGACCCCGAATATCTGGATAACCATATTGCCGATATTGCCCATAATCTCACGATACCACGGCTCTTTCACATCGCGCGAGGCACCCGGCGCGTCTTTGGCATCGCGCGAGGAAATCACCACGTCATATCCGTCCCGAAACAGCGGCTCCATGACGTCAAAATATTTCGGCGCGGTCGAATTATCCGCATCGGAAAAAATTCTAATACCACCTGTTGCGCCAAGCATCCCGAGCCGAACCGTCCATCCCTTCCCTTTGTTTACCTCTCCGATCAGGCGGAGGTTGGCGATTTCAGGCTTCAGCCGTTCCACGGTCTCTTTGGTCCTGTCCGTAGACGCGGAGTCAACCGCCAATATCTCATATCCGCCGGCAAAATTTTTGGCGCGCAAATAGGCATCCACTTCACGAAGCGTTTTCTCGATGCGATGCTCCTCATTGTGCATCGGTATGATCCAGGAG